>NZ_JBYCLE010000381.1:0-4220 GCF_057473765.1 Mycobacterium sp. TH-M106
GGCGTGGTGTCGGTGGTCATGATGGCGCGCGCGGCCTGCTCGCCGCCGGTCAAGCCGCCGGCCATCTCGTGCACCAGATGCTTGACTCCGCTGAGGACCTTCTCCATCGGCAGCCGGTCGCCGATCAGCCCGGTCGAACAGACGGCGATGTCGACGGCCCCGGTGTCGGTGCCCCAGTCCGACAGCGCCGCGGCGACGGCCTCCGCGGTGACGTGGGTGTCTTGGAAACCAGCGGGTCCGGTGCAGGCGTTGGCGCCGCCGGAATTTAAGACCACCGCCCGCAGCCGTCCGGTGCTCAGCACCTGCTGAGTCCACAGCACCGGCGCGGCCTTGACCTGGTTTGCGGTGAACACCCCGGCGGCGGCGTAGTCGGGTCCCTCGTTGAACACCAGTGCCAGATCCAACGCTCCGGATGCCTTGATGCCGGCGGCGATTCCGGCAGCGCGGAAGCCCTCGGGCGCGGTGACGCCCTGGGTGCGCACCAGCCGCGGGCTCACGGCGCGACCCCCACCACCGACAAGCCGTCGGTCTCCGGCCAACCCAGTGCCAGGTTCATCGCCTGGATCGCCGCGCCACCGGTTCCTTTGACCAGGTTGTCGATCGCGGCGATCGCGATGAAGGTGGCGGCGTCTTTGTCCACCGCTACAGCCAGGTGTGCGGCGTTGCTGCCGATCACCGATCCGGTCTTCGGCAGCTGCCCTTCCGGCAGTAGGTGCACGAACGGCTCTGCGTGGTAAGCCTTTTCGTATGTGGCGCGCAGCTGTGATAGCGGCGCGATGGTGCGTGCTGTGCAGGTGGCCAGGATTCCCCGGGAAGCCGGGATGAGCACCGGGACGAACGCGACGCTGACGTCGCGATCGGTGACCGCGCGCAGCGCCTGGCTAATCTCGGGAGTGTGCCGGTGCACGCCGCCGATGTTGTAGGCCCGCGCCGAGCCGATCACCTCCGAGCCCAGCAGATCGGTCTTGGCGGCCCGGCCGGCCCCGGAGGTGCCGCTGACGGCGACCACTGTGACGGCGGGTTCGATGAGGTCCGCCGCGACCGCCGGCAGCAGCGCCAGCAGCGCCGCGGTCGGGTAACAGCCCGGCACCGCGATCCGGCGGGATTGCCGCAGCTGCTCCCGGGCGCCGGGCAGCTCAGCCAGCCCGTAGGGCCAGTTGCCGGCGTGTGCCGAGCCGTAGAAGCGCTGCCAGTCCGCGGCGTCGCTGAGCCGGAAGTCCGCGCCGCAGTCCACCACCAGCGTGTCGGTGCCAAGGTGTTCGGCCAGCACAGCTGAATGCCCGTGCGGAAGCGCCAGAAACACCACATCGTGGCCGGCCAGCACACCGGGCTCGGTCGGCTCCAGGGTACGGTGCGCTAGCGGCACCAGATGCGAATGCTGCTCGCCGATCGTGCTGCCGGCGCTGCTCGCGGCGGTCAGCGCGCCGATCACCAGCCGACCATCGGCGTAGGCCGGATGGCCCAGCAGCAGCCGCAGGATCTCACCGCCCGCGTAGCCGCTGGCACCAGCCACCGCCACCCGAATCACCTCGGTCACGGCGACGATTCTGCATGATTATTCGGTCAATTGCAATTCAATCAACTCTCAGCCCCGCAGCACGGCGCCGACCCGGTCGGCGGCGCATCGCACCGCGGCATCGCGGGCCGCGCTGGCCTCGTCCTCGGTCAGCGTGCGGTCCGGCGCGCGGAACCGCAGCGCGAACGCCAGTGACTTGTGACCCTCGCCGACCTGCGGGCCGGTGTAGACATCGAACAGCCGAGCGTCCTCCAACACGTCACCAGCCCCCTCGCGAACGGCGTCGAGCACCGCCTGCGCCGCGACACTGGATTGCACCACCAGGGCGACGTCCTGAAACACCGCCGGGAACACCGACACCCGCGGTGCCGGCAACGTCTCGACGATCGGGACAGCGTCCAGGTTCAACTCGGCCGCACAGGTGCCTTTCGGCAGACCGGATCGTTCG
The DNA here is from genome assembly GCF_057473765.1 of Mycobacterium sp. TH-M106. Lineage (NCBI taxonomy): Bacteria > Bacillati > Actinomycetota > Actinomycetes > Mycobacteriales > Mycobacteriaceae > Mycobacterium > Mycobacterium sp. TH-M106. The sequence continues at coordinate 1,965 of NZ_JBYCLE010000381.1, forward strand.
ATCACCGCGGGATGCAGCTGGCCCGCATGCCCGATGACGGCCCCGTCGACCAGCACCTCGGCGCAGCGGCCCGGATGCCACGGCAGATGCTGCGCCGCCCGCAGCGTCACCTCGATTCCGCAGGCCCGGCCGATGATACGGGCTGCCTCGATGGCGTCGGCGGCCTCGACCAGCCTGCCGGGACCCCACGGACCGCGCGGTTCGGCCAGCCCGGTCGACGCGACGGCGATGTGTTGCGGCTGGCGCGGCAGCGCGGCGTCGAGTGCGGCGATCTCGGCGTCGGTGGGCCGGCGGTCCAGCGGGATTGCGTCGAAGCGCCTGGCCTGCCCGGTGGGCTGCGCCACGGGAGCGGTCGCGAACAGCGCGACGTCCACGATGCCGCGAGACACGTTGCGCCCCAAGGCCTCCAATAGCCCCGGCAGCAGCGTGGTCGCCAGTTGCGGCCGATCGGCCTCCAGTGGGTTGAGCACCTCGGTGACGGTCCGGCGCGGGTCGTCGACCGGCAGACCCCAGGCGTCGAAAACGCCGGCCGGAAGGAACGGCGTCGGCAGCACTTCGACGTAGCCGCTCAGTGCCAGCGATGTGCCGACGGCGCGTTGGCGGTGCTGGGCGGCGGTGAGTCCTCGGCCGGCCGGCGCCGACGGCAGCACCGCCGGGATGGTCTCCAGCCCCTGGAGCCGCAGCACCTCCTCGACCAGGTCGGCGGGTTGCCGCAGGTCGGGACGCCAGCTCGGCGGGGTGACGGTCAGGGTGTCCGAACCGTCGACCGCGCAACCGATCTGGGTGAGCCGGCGGGCGGTGGTGCCCTCCGGGTAGCTCACCCCGGCGGTGCGGTCGGGCAGGTCGACGGCGATCCGGATCGGCGACCCTGCCCAATCGGCGACCGAGTCGCCACGCGGCGGGTCGCCGCGCCAGTCGGTCAACATCGGCGCGACCGTGCCGTCAGCGATCTCGGCCAGCAGCGCGGCGCAGCGATCCAGCGCGGCCACCGAGATGGCCGGGTCCACCGCCCGCTCGTAGCGGCGGGCCGCTTCGCTGGGCAGGTGCAGCCGCCGAGCGGTGCGCGACACCGCGGCCGGATCCCAGACCGCGGCCTCCAGCAGCACGTCGGTGGAGTCGCCGCGCATCTCGGTGCTGCCGGACCCCATCACCCCGCCGATCGCGGCGGTTGCGACGTCGTCGACGATCAGCACATCGGCTGGGTCCAGTCGGCGTTCGACGTCGTCGAGGGTGACGACGGTCTCGCCGGGCCGGGCGAATCGCACGTGCAACCCGCCGCGGATCCGGCCCCGGTCGTGGGCGTGCATCGGGTGACCGAGTTCGAGCATGACGTAGTTGGTGGCGTCGACGGCCGCCGAGATCGCCCGGATGCCGCAGAGCAGCAGCCGCCGCTGCAGCCACCACGGCGAGACCGCGCCCGCGTCGATCCCGGTGACCGGGCGCAGCGCGAACCGGCGTACCCCCGTTTCCGGTTGCACGGTCAGCGGCCAGGCCTCGCCCTCGGTGGGCAGCTCTGGCACCGCCGCGGGATCGGCGAAGTCCAGGTCGTAGGCGCAGGCGATCTCGCGGGCGAGCCCGCGCACCGACATGCAGTAACCCCGGTCGGGGGTGATGGCCAGCTCGAACACCGCGTCGTCGAGGCCCAGCACCTGCGCGGCGTCGGCCCCTGGCTCGGCGGTTGCCGGCGGCAGCACCAGGATGCCGGAATGGTTCCCGAAACCACCTATGCCCAAACGAAGTTCGGCCGCGGAGCAGATCATCCCGTCGGAGGTGCGACCGTAGGTCTTCCGGCTGGCGATGGTGAAATCGCCGGGAAGCACAGCGCCGGGCAGCGCCACCGCCACCAGATCACCTGCTGTGAAATTGGTGGCGCCGCAGACGATCTCCCGCGGCTTCTCTTCGCCGACGTCGACTCGGCAGGCGCGGATCGGTTTTTTGAAGCCGGTGAGTTCCTCGATCTCGGTCACCTGCCCGACGGCCAGCGGCCCGCTGACCGGCCCGAGCCGGGTCACGTCGTCGACCTCGTGGCCGATGCGGATCAGCGTCTGCGCCAGCTCGTCGGGCGACACGTCCCAGCCGGGTGCACCGGCGGTGACCACCTCACGCAGCCAGCTGTACGGGACCCGCATCAGGCCCCGGCCCCGAACGGCCCGAACGCCAGGGAGAACCGCACGTCGCCTTCGACCATGTCGCGCATGTCCGGTATGCCGTTGCGGAACTGCAGGGTGCGTTCCAGGCCCATGCCGAACGCGAAAC
>NZ_JBYCLE010000382.1:0-8078 GCF_057473765.1 Mycobacterium sp. TH-M106
CGCGTCGACGACGCCCGCCGCGACGGCGATGCGATCCTGGCCGTGATCGCCGGCAGCGCGGTCAACCACGACGGCCGCTCGAACGGCCTGCTGGCGCCCAACCCGGACGCGCAGGCGGAGGTGTTGCGCAAGGCGTATCACGACGCCGGCATCGACCCGCGCACCGTCGACTACATCGAAGCGCACGGCACCGGCACCATCCTCGGCGACCCGATCGAGGCCGACGCGCTGGGCCGGGTGGTCGGGCGGGGCCGCCCCGCCGACAAACCGGTGCTGCTGGGCGCGGTGAAATCCAATGTGGGACACCTGGAGTCGGCGGCCGGTGCGGCCAGCCTGGCCAAGATGGTGCTGGCGCTGGCCCATGACAAGATCCCGCCGTCGATCAACTACGCCGGGCCCAACCCCTACATCGACTTCGACGCGGTGCATCTGCGCGTCGCCGACACCGTCACCGAGTGGCCGCGCTACAGCGGGTACGCGATCACGGGTGTGTCCGGTTTCGGGTTCGGCGGCGCGAACGCGCACCTGGTGCTGCGCGAGGTGCTGCCGCACGACGTGCTGGAAAAACCGGCGCGAGAACCCGAATCCGAGCCGGTCGAGGAGCAGCCCGCCGAAGAGGCTGCGCCGACGGAGTACGTGGGCGGGGTGCGCTTCGACAGCTACGGCGAGTTCATCGATGAGGCGTCTTGGCAGCAGGTCGAGCCCGAGCTGCCGGGGCTGACCGACGAGGCGTTGCGGCTTAAGGAGATTGCGCTGCAGGATTTGGCTTCGCAGCAGGCTCCGACTCCCGTTGTCCCGCTGGCGGTGTCGGCATTTCTGACCTCCCGCAAGAAGGCCGCCGCCGCCGAGCTGGCCGACTGGATCGACAGCGAAGAGGGCCGCTCGTCGTCGCTGGAGTCGATCGGACGCGCGCTGTCTAGGCGCAACCACGGCCGTTCCCGCGCGGTGGTGCTGGCCCACGACCACGACGAGGCGATCGCCGGACTGCGCGCGCTCGCCGAGGGCAAGCAGAAGCCGAACGTCTACACCGCGGACGGCCCGGAGACCAGCGGCCCGGTATGGGTGCTGGCCGGGTTCGGCGCGCAGCACCGCAAGATGGGCAAAAACCTCTACCTGCGTGACCCGGTCTTCGCCGAATGGATCGACAAGATCGACGCGCTGATCCAAGACGAGCGCGGCGTCTCGATCCTGGAGATGATCCTCGACGACGCGGTGGACTACACCGCCGACACTGTCGAATACCCCATCGAGGCCGTCCAGTTGGTGATCTTCGCGATCCAGATCGCGCTCGGTGAGCTGCTCAGGGCGCACGGCGCCAAACCGGCCGCGGTGATCGGCCAGTCGCTGGGTGAGCCGGGTGCGGCCTACTTCGCCGGCGGGCTGTCGCTGCGCGACACCGTCCGGGTCGTCTGCTCGCGCGCCCGGTTGATGGGCGAGGGCGAGGCGATGCTGTTCGGCGAGTACATCCGGTTGATGGCGCTGGTGGAGTACTCCGCCGAGGAGATCGCAGCAGCGTTCTCCGATTTCCCCGACCTGGAGGTGTGCGTGTACGCCGCGCCGAACCAGACCGTGATTGGCGGCCCGCCCGAACAGGTGGACGCGATCATCGCCCGCTGCGAAGCCGAAGGACGCTTCGCCCGCAAGTTTGCGACCAAGGGCGCCAGCCACACCGCCCAGATGGATCCGTTGCTAGGCGAATTCACCGCGGACCTGGCCGGCATCGACCCGCAACCGCTGAGCTGCGGCTACTTCTCCACGGTGCACGAGGGCAGCTACCTGCGGCCCGGCGGTGAGCCCATCCACGACGTCGCCTACTGGAAGAAAGGCCTGCGACACAGCGTCTACTTCACCCACGGTGTGCGTCACGCCGTCGAGGCCGGGCACACCACGTTTGTGGAGCTGGCCCCCAACCCGGTGGCGTTGATGCAGGTGGGTCTGACCACCGCCGCCGCCGGCCTGCCGGATGCGCAGCTGATCGCCACCCTGGCCCGCAAGGCCGACGAGGTCGACTCGATGACCATGACGATGGCGCAGCTCTACGTCGGCGGCCACGACCTGGACTTTCGCACCCTGTTCCCGCGCCGGGCCGCAGGACCGGTCGGTCCGGAGGAGTTCGCCGACATCCCGGCGACGAAGTTCAAGCGCAAACAGCACTGGCTGGACGCGCACTTCTCCGGCGATGCTTCCGGGATCATGCCTGGTTCGCACGTGGGGCTGCCGGACGGCCGTCACGTCTGGGAGTTCGCGCCGCGCGGTCCGGCCGACCTGGCTGAATTGGTGAAATCCGCTGCGGCTGTTGTGGTTCCGGATGCATCCGTGGTGGCCGCCGAGCAGCGCGCGGTGCCCACCGAGGGTGCCCGGCTGGTGACGACGCTGACCCGGCATCCCGGTGGTGCGGCGGTGCAGGTGCACGCTCGCGTCGAGGAGTCGTTCACCCTGGTCTACGACGCGCTGGTATCTCGGAACGGGTCCGCCGGTGTGCTGCCGGTTGCGGCGGGGGCAGGTGTCGCCGTCGAGGCCGAGACCGCCCAGGACACTGAGGCCGCTCAGGACACTGAGGCGTCCGACGCCGAGATCCTGCACGACAACCTGACCGCGGGCGTCGGGTTGGCCGCGGGTTTCGCCAAGTGGTCGCCGGAATCCGGGGAGACCGTCGGGCAGCGGCTGGGCGCCATCGTCGGCACCGCGATGGGATACGAGCCCGAAGACCTGCCGTGGGAGGTGCCGCTCATCGAACTGGGCCTGGACTCGCTGATGGCGGTGCGGATCAAAAACCGCGTCGAGTACGACTTCGACATGCCCCCCATCCAGCTGACGGCGGTGCGGGACGCGAACCTGTACCACGTCGAGGAGATGATCACCTACGCGGTCGAGCACCGCGACGAGGTGCAGGCTCTCCACGAGCACCAGCAGACGCAGACCGCCGAGGAGATCGCCGCCGAACAGGCCGCCATGCTGGCCGCCGCGAAGGCGAGCGCTGACCGCTCCGGCCCGGCGCCGGTTCCGCCGCCGGTTCCGCCGCCGCCGACCGATCCCTCCGGACCGGCGGTGCCCGCTGCGGCCGCCCCGGCCGGGGTGGCCGGGGTGGCCGGGGTGCTCAACCAGGAGGCTGTCGCGAAGGCGCTCAACGCCGACGTGCCGCCGCGCGATGCCGCCGAGCGGATCACCTTCGCCACCTGGGCGATCGTCACCGGGACGTCGCCAGGTGGCATCTTCAACACCCTGCCCGCCCTCGACGACGACACCGCTGCCAAGGTGGCGCAGCGGCTCTCCGAGCGGACAGACAACACAGTCGGCACCGTCACCGCCGAAGACGTCAAGGCTGCGACCACCATCGAGGCGCTGGCCACCACCGTGCGGGGATTCCTGGAGGCCGGTGAGCTGGACGGGTTCGTGCGCACCCTGCGGGCACCGCAAGAGGGTTCGAAACAGCTGCCGGTCTTCGTTTTTCACCCGGCGGGCGGATCGACGGTGGTGTACCAGCCGCTGCTGGCGCGGCTGCCGGCCGACACCCCGATGTACGGCTTCGAACGGATCGAGGGCTCCATCGAGGAGCGGGCCGCGCAGTACGTGCCCAAGCTGCTGGAGATCGCCGGCAACGGCCCGTTCATCTTGGCCGGCTGGTCGCTGGGTGGTGCGCTGGCCTACGCCTGCGCGATCGGGCTGCGGCGTGCCGGTGCCGACGTCGCCTTCGTCGGTCTGATCGACGCGGTGCGGCCCGGTGAGGAGATCCCGCAGACCAAAGAGGAGACCCGGGCTCGGTGGGACCGCTACGCCCGCTTCGCGGAGCGTACGTTCAACGTCGAGATCCCCGAAATCCCCTACGAGGAGCTGGAGAAGCTGGATGACGCGGGCCAGGTGCAGTTCGTGCTGGACGCGATCAAGGCCAGCGGCGTGGACATCCCGGGCGGGATCGTCGAGCACCAGCGCACGTCGTATCTGGACCAGCGGATGATCGACACCGCCGAGATCGCGCCCTACGACGGTCACGTCACGTTGTATATGGCCGACCGCTACCACGATGACGCGATCACCTTCGAGCCGCGCTACGCCACCCGCAAACCGGACGGCGGCTGGGGCGCCTACGTCGCCGACCTGGAGGTGGTGCCGGTCGGCGGCGAACACATCCAGGTGATCGACGAGCCGATCATCGCCACGGTCGGCGCACACATGAGCGAGGCGATCGAGCGCATCCAAGCCGGCAGCCGGCAGGAAGCGGTCCAGTGAGCACCAAGACCAGCGCCGAGATGCTGGCCGAGCTGCGCGAGAAGCTGGAGCTGGCCGCCGAACCCGGCGGTGAGAAGGCCGTCGCCAAGCGGGCCAAGAAAGGCATCCCCAGTGCCCGCAGCCGCATTCACGCGCTGCTGGATCCCGGCACCTTCTTAGAGATCGGCGCGCTGTGCAAGACGCCGGGCGATCCGAATGCGCTGTACGGCGACGGTGTGGTGACCGGCCACGGCCGGATCAACGGCCGCCCGGTGGGGGTGTTCAGCCACGACCAGACGGTGTTCCAGGGCTCAGTGGGGGAGATGTTCGGCCGCAAGGTGGCCAAGCTGATGGAGTGGGTGGCGATGATCGGCTGCCCGATCGTCGGCATCAACGACTCGGCCGGCGCCCGCATCCAGGACGCGGTGACCTCGCTGGCCTGGTACGCCGAGCTGGCCCGCCGCCACGAGATGCTGCGCGGGTTGGTGCCGGAGGTCTCCGTCATCTTGGGCAAATGTGCTGGCGGCGCGGTGTATTCGCCGATCCAGACCGATCTGGTGGTGGCGGTGCGCGACCAGGGCTACATGTTCATCACCGGGCCCGACGTGATCAAGGACGTCACCGGTGAGGACGTCAGCCTCGACGAGCTCGGCGGTGCCGACAACCAGGCTCGCTACGGCAACATCCACCAGGTGGTGGAGGATGAAGCCGCGGCCTTTCAGTATGTTCGTGATTACCTGTCGTTCCTGCCCGGCAATACCTGGGATGACCCGCCGATCGTCAACCCGGGGCTGGAGCCGGAGATCACCGATTCCGACCTGGAGCTGGACAGCATCGTTCCGGACGCCGACAACACCGCCTACGACATGCACGAGATCCTGCTGCGGATCTTCGACGATGGGGACATCCTCGACGTCGCCGCGCAGCGCGGCCAGGCGATGATCACCGCGTTCGCCCGGGTCGACGGGCGTCCGGTCGGGGTGATCGCCAACCAGCCGATGGTGCTGTCGGGTTCGATCGACAACGAGGCGTCCGACAAGGCGGCTGGCTTCATCCGGTTCTGCGACTCCTACAATCTGCCTTTGGTTTTCGTGGTCGACACGCCCGGTGCGCTGCCCGGTGTGGAGCAGGAGAAGGGCGGCATCATCAAGCGGGGAGGCCGCTTCTTCAACGCCCTCGTCGAGGCCGACGTGCCTAAGGTGACTGTCATCGTCCGCAAGGCCTACGGCGGCGGCTACGCGATTATGGGCTGCAAACAGTTGTCTGCCGACCTGAACTTCGCATGGCCGACGGCCCGTATCGCGGTGATCGGCGCCGAGGGTGCGGCGCAGCTGCTGATGAAACGCTTCCCGGATCCGAACGCGCCGGAGGCGCAACAGGTCAAGCGCGACTTCATCGAGGGCTACAACCTCAACATGGCGATCCCGTGGACCGCCGCCGAGCGCGGCTACATCGACGGCGTCATCCAGCCGCACGAAACCCGGCTGCTGCTGCGAAAGTCGCTGCATTTGCTGCGCGACAAGCAGCGGTACCCGCTCCGCGTGCAGCGCAAGCACGGCCTGACGCCCATCTAGTCCCGCGGCCCAAGGCCCCTGGGCGAGCATGCACAAAATCGCACGATCGCGCGCGATTTTGTGCGATTTTCTGCATGCTCGCGGGGGGCTGGCGGGGGACGGCGGGGGTCAGGCGGCCCGGGCGAGGTGGTCGCGGATGCGGTCGGCCATGCGAGCGGGGTAGCGACGGACGTCGTCGACAATGATCGGGATCACCGTCCAGCCCATCTCCTGGATTCCGGCCAGCCGCACCCTGTCGCGCAGCATCTCGTCCGGTCCGGCATGCCAGAGGATGCTTTCGTACTCGGCCACCACACGCTGCGCCGGCCAGGCGAAGTCAACCCGCCACAGTTCGCCGTTGCGGCCGCGGATCTCGTATTGGAGCTCGGGCAGCGGCAAACCGTAGTCGATCATCACTAGCCGTGCTTCGCTCTCCATCGGCGATTCAGCCCTGCCGTCGGCGTAGGGCAGCAGGTCGCGCACCGCCACGATGCCGCGTCGTCCCCGCTGCTGCAGTAGGGCAGTCTCGAGTTCGCGCCGCGTACACGATCCGGAGTGCAGGGCGGCGTCCAGGGTGGCCAGTGCGCGCGGCCGGCGCAGTTCGCGGGCCACCTCCACCGCGGTCCACGCCGGGGCCGTCGCGATCCGGCTGGCCACCTGACGCAGCTCGGCGCCGGTGCGCTGGTGAACCATCAGGCCGGTGGTCGGCCGCAGCTGTGTTCCGGGATCCAGCACATGGACGGTGCCGGTGCCCTCAGTGTCTTCGGTGTCGAAGCCGTACAACGTCGCGGCGGTTCCCATGCAGGCGACCACATGCTCCCCCGCGAAGATGTCGAGTGCCGCCAACCGGCCGAGCAGGTCGGGCTCGGCAGCGGCGTAGACGCCGTGCCAGACCCGGACCAGTCCGCCGTTTCGGACTTGGACGTCGAGCTGCTGGCGGGTCATCACGGTGAGCAACTGTGCGGCGGTGGCGAACCCGCCGGCCTCCTCCAGCAGTGCCAGCGCATCGGTGTACACGTCGCAAGAATGTGGCCGCGACGCGCGATGAGCCAGTCACCCCTGGGGATGACGCGCCGAGCATGCACAAAATCGCACTCGCGAGGCCCGGAGAGTGCGATTTTCTGCATGCTCGCGGGCGCGGGCGGGGGGGTGGGGGGGAGCTACGGTTTGATGCGGATGTCGCCCGGTGACCACCAGCCGCTGCGGGTGGCGGTGCCCAGCTCGATGTCGGCCGGGGAAGCCGTCACGATCGTGTCGAACTTGCGCAGCGAACCCCAGTCGCGGCCCCAGTCCTTCGACAGGTAGGTTGCCAGCACGTGCGCGCGCAGCAGCAGGTCGGTGACGCCCAGCAGCCCGCCGTTCTCGCCGTCCTCCCAGGTGTCGGTGTCCTGCTTTTTGGCCAGGTAGTCCGGGGTGATGCGGAATTTCGGGATCTGCGTGACGCCGTTGGCATGCAGCATCGGCTGCTGGCAGGGGAAGGCCAGCCCGACCGCCCAGTCCATCAGCACCGGCTGCGTGGAGCCGACGTAGTCCTGCAGCGACGCCAGCTCGGGCACCCGCGGCGGGGTCAGCGCGATCCAGTCCCGAGGGGTCAGTGAGAGATCCTCGGCGACCACCCGCACCACGGTCGCCTCGGCCGGGATCTGTGAGCGCGGGTAGCGCAGGTTGCGCCAGGCCTTGGGCCACTCGCCGAAGAGGTCGTAGGGTGCTAGCCGCCCGCCCGCGACGGAGATTCCGTCCGGCCCGGGCAGGCCGTATTCCAGCAGCACGCTCTGGCCGGAGGTGTGACCGTTGAGGATGCTGTATCCGGCGATGGCGCCGGCTGCGGTCACCACCACCAGCGGGTGCGCGTCGTCAGGCGGCGGCAGCGCATACCACGCCGAGATGAGCCGGCTCGGCTGCTGGACGTTGGTCGTGTAGGTGCCGGCCAGCGGAACCCGGGCCGGATCCAGCCCGTAGGGCAGCGGCACGGTCGAGCCGTTGACACCCGGCGTCTTCAGCTTGGTGGGTGCGTGCCAGTCGTCGTCGATACCGGGTTTGGGGATCGTCTCCCGGACCGCTTCGGCGACGGTGTGGTCGGGCACCCCGTTGGGGGTGAACCCGACCGGGTCGACGCCGCCCAACGGCCCCAGCTGCCCATACATGCCGGGCAGCGGGGTCAGCGCGCCGGCGTTGGGGTCCGGTTCGACGAGCACGTCGTCGGCCAGGCCGCAGCCGCCGGACAGCGAACGCAGGTTGGCCAGGCCGTTGGAGTAGGTGGGGTACTGGCGCACGATCCCGGCCACCATCGACGCGACGAACACCGCCACCATGAACCCG
>NZ_JBYCLE010000383.1:0-17239 GCF_057473765.1 Mycobacterium sp. TH-M106
TGATGATCGAGACCGATCACGACATGCGCAACCCCGCCGACATGCTCATCTTGGACAAGGTGGCCAAGAACGTCTTCCACCTGCCCGGTATCGCCAAGGTGCAGGCGATGACGCGGCCCCTCGGCACCCCGATCGACCACAGCTCGATCCCGTTTCAGATCAGCATGCAAGGTGTCGGGCAGAGCGAGAACCTGACCTACCAGAAACAGCGTGCCGACGACTTGCTCAGGCAGGCAAGCGAACTGAAGAAGACGATCGACATCCTGCAGAGCCAGTACGCCCTGCAACAGCAGCTCGCCGCGGCGACCCACGATGAGACCCAGAATTTCCACGACACGATCACCACGATGAACGAAGTGCGGGATCACATCTCGGATTTCGTCGACTTTTTCACGCCGCTGAAGAACTACTTCTACTGGGAGCCGCACTGTTACGACATCCCGGCCTGCTGGGCGATACGGTCGACCTGGATGTCGATCGACGGTATCGACCAGCTCAGCGAGAAGTTCGAGAACCTGACAGCGACGATGGACCGGCTCGACGCGATCCAGCCGCAACTGGTGTCGCTGCTGCCGCCCCAGATCGCCAGTCAGATGGTCAATCTCGGTCTGGCGCTGTCGAATTACGCGACCAACTCCGGGATGAACGCCCAGCAGCGCGCGCTGACCGACAATGCGGCGGCGATGGGTCAGGCTTTCGATACCGCCAAGAACGACGACTCGTTCTACCTGCCCCCGGAAGCGTTCGACAACCCCGACTTCATCAGGGGCCTGAAGCTTTTCCTGTCGCCCGACGGCCACGCCGCACGGATGATCATCACCCACGAAGGCGATCCCGCGACGCCCGAGGGCATCTCGCATATCGCCCCGATCATGCAGGCAGCACACGAGGCGGTGAAGGGCACCCCCTCCGACGGCGCCAAGTTCTACCTGGCCGGCACCGCGGCCACCTACAAAGACATTCAAGACATGGCCAGATACGACCTGCTGATCGTCGGGATCGCCGCGCTGAGCCTGATCCTGATCATCATGATGGTGATCACCCGCAGCCTGGTGGCGGCGATCGTGATCGTCGGCACGGTGGGCCTGTCGCTGGGCACGTCGTTCGGGTTGTCGGTGCTGGCCTGGCAGGATATCTTCGGCATCCAGCTGTACTGGATCGTGCTGGCACTGGCCGTCATCCTGCTCCTCGCTGTCGGGTCGGACTACAACCTGCTGCTGATCTCCCGGTTCAGAGAGGAGGTTGGTGCCGGGCTGAACACCGGCATCATCCGGGCGATGGCCGGGTCCGGCTCGGTGGTCACCGCCGCCGGGCTGGTGTTCGCCGCCACCATGTCGGCGTTCATCGTCAGCGACCTGCGGATCCTCGGCCAGATCGGGACCACCATCGGGCTCGGGCTGTTGTTCGACACGCTGATTGTGCGTTCGTTCATGACGCCGTCGATCGCCGCCCTGCTCGGGCGCTGGTTCTGGTGGCCGCAGCACGTGCGCCCCCGCCCGGCCAGCGAGATGCTGCGGCCGTACGGCTCGCGCCGCGCGGTTCGTGAGTTGTTGGACTCCAGCGAATAGCGGCTTACCGCGGGGAGGCCCGGGCGTAGTCTGACAACAGCATGTGGCGCAGAAGGCTCGCGATCCGGTGAACGCGAAGGCCGGGTGGCCGGTGGTGGCCCGCGACGATGAGTTGCGGCAGGCGTTGGCGGCACTCGACCCCGAAGGGGAGTTTCGGGGGGTCGCGTTGGTCGGTGACAGCGGGATCGGCAAGTCGACTCTGGCGCGCGCGCTTGCCGACTCGCTGGAGGCGGGCGGGCAGACGGTGCGGTTTGTGGTGGGCACCGAAACCGGGCGTGACGTGCCTTTGGGGGCGTTCTCGCGGTCGGTCACCGTCGAGGCGGCACACGAGCCGGCCGCGATGCTGGCCGCCGCCCATCGAATGCTGGAGACCGAAGAGAATCTGGTGCTCGTCGTCGACGACGCCCAGTTGCTCGATCCGTTGTCGGCCACGCTGGTAAGCCAACTTGCCGCCGATGGTACTGCCCGGTTGGTCGTGGCGATCCGCTCGGGTGAGCCGGTGCTCGACGCGGTGACGGCGCTGCTGAAAGAACGGCTGTTACTGAATGTGCACGTCGACGAGTTCACCCGCGAGCAGACCGCAGAACTCGTCCGCCGGGTGCTCGACGACACCGTCGGATCGGGGCTGATCGGCCGGTTGCACAGCCGCTGCGGGGGGAGCCCGCTGTTGCTGCGCGGGCTGTTGAGGTCGGGCCGGGAGAACGGTGTGCTGGTGCACACCGAAGACGGCTGGCAGCTGCGAGGCCCGCTGCATGCGGACCGGGAACTGGTTGACCTGCTTGAGTTTCGGCTGCGCTCTCTTGCACCAGAGGAGCTGGAAGTAATGGAGATCTTGGCCGTGGCGGAGCTGTTGGACTGGGAGATCCTGCGTGAAGTCTGCGATCCGGATGCGGTTTCTCGCCTGGAGCGTCGTGGTTTGATTCAGTTGCTCGCCGACGGATCGGCGATGATGGCGCAGTTGAACCATCCGGTCTTCGGTGAGGTGGCGATCCGCCTCGCGGGGGTGGTGCGTACGCGCCAGGTCAATGGTGTGTTGGCACAGGCCCTTCAGAAGCACCTGCGGGCCGGTGGGGGGCACATGAGGTTGCCCGACGTGCGCGGCCAGATCCGGCTGGCTCAGTTCATGATGCGCAGCGACATGGAACCCGACCTCGATCAGATCATCGCCGCGGCGGCCGCTGCGGTGAGCATGTCGAACCTTGCTTACGGTGAGGAGCTGGCCCGGTTCGCATTCGATCGCGGTGGTGGTCTGCCGGCCGCACTCGTGCTCGCCGAAGCGCTGAGTTGGCAGGGACGCGGTGATGATGCCGAGGCGGTGCTCGCCGACGTCGACCCCGGTGACGCCGACGGGATGTTGACCGTGCGGTGGGGCTGTTTGCGGGCGGCGAACCTGTTCTGGGGTCGCGGTGACGTGGAGTCGGCCCGCCAGGTCCTGGCCGCGGTGAAGGATCGTGCCGATTCCGCGGCGGGCGCCGCGCTGGTCAAGGCCATGGAGGTGGCGTTCGCGTTCTTCTCCGGCGATCTGACAACGGCACTGCAGGCAGGGCCGGCGTTGTGCGCAGCGGATGTATTCCCGCTGGCGACGGTGTGGGCGGCGGTGCCGATGGCGCTGGCATCGGCCAACGCCGGGCGGTTCGACGATGTTCGGCGTTTCGCCGAGGCGGGATTGCGGGCGGCTGCGCTCAGTGAATCGGGCCCGATCCGGTTCGGCATCGGTGTCGCCGAGGTCATGGCGCTCATGGTGGCCGGTGATTACCCGGAAGCCGACCGGGTGGTCGAACGCTATGCCGCAATGGCCGCGGGCGTACCCGAAGCCGATGCCATGGTCGGTGTGCTGTCCGGCCTCGTGCGCGTTGCCCGCGGCGACGTGGCGTCCGCCTGTGCGGCGTTTCGCGACGCGGCGCCAGTATTGTCGCGTAGCGCTCCATCGCCGTGGCCGATCCTGGTCACGGCCTGGTCGGCGCAGGCCGAAGGTGCGCGGGGAAACGCCGCGGCCGCGGCGGTCGCACTGCAGCGTTGCGAACACGTCTACGGGCCGCAGGCTGCAGCGTTCCTGCCCGAGCTCGAGCTAGCCCGGGCCTGGGAACGGGCTTCGGCCGGCCAGACGTCAGACGCTCGGGCCCATGCGGTGCGGGCCGCGCAGACCGCACGCCGATCCGGGATGTCGGCTATCGAGATGCGGGCGCTGCACACCGCGGTGCGGTTCGGTGACCGCTCGCACGCCGCCCGTCTGGCCGAACTGGCCACCAGATTGAACACGCCGTTGGCGCAGGCCGTCGCCGTGCATGCCCGGGGTCTGGCCAACCACGACGGTGACCAGTTGGACACCGCGGCCAACCGGTTTGCGGAGATCGGGGCACTGGCCCGGGCCGCGGACGCTGCGGCTCAGGCGGCGGCCGAACACGCGCGCGACGGCCGCCGCGGCAAGGAGTTGGCGTCGTCGACCCGCGCGCAATGGCTGGCCGGTAAGGGTGACATACGAACCCCGGCCGTCACCGCGGCGGCTCGGCCGTTGCCGCTCACCGAGCGCGAACGCGAGATAGCGATGCTGGCCGTGTCGGGCCTATCCAACCGGCAGATCGCCGACCGACTGAACGTCTCGACGAGAACAGTGGAGGGGCACCTGTATCGCATCTTCGCCAAACTCGGCATCGAACGCCGCGACCAGTTAATCCACCTGCTCGGGACGGCTGAATCCGAGAGCTGAGGGTGCGCCCGGTTGGTGGGTGGGGAGCCTTGCGCGGTTCCAGTATCACAGCCAACGGCTGCTGGTGGTGCGGCTTGGTCGCCGGTGAGAAATTAGGGTAGGTGCCTACTCTAGGCGAGCCCGACCCCCACCGCCGATACTGGCGCCACGCCGTAGATGTCCAGGATGGGAGTGGTCGGGTGATACCAACGCTGATCAACGCGAGCTCGCGTAACTCACACGTCCTCGAATCGCCCAGGTAGCTCCACTACGTGAAGGAAACGTCCGATCCGATGTTGTTCGTCCTCATCACCGTCACATTGGCCGCCATCCTGGTCAGCCTGTGGATTCGCCGCGACACGTGGCGATCTCGCTGGGAAGTGGACGCCACCCTCAACGTCGCGCTGCAGGGCCTTGGCGTACTGCTGATGTCGCCGTGGATCTCGACCGCGCTCGGGCCACCCCTGCACCGCATCTTCGGGCTGTGGAACATGCAACATCTGGCCGGCCACCTCTGCCTGATCGTCGCGGCGACGGCGATCATCCGCCACGGGCTGGTCCGCCTCGCCGGCGAATCCCTGGTCGACCGACTCTTCCGCCGACAGGTAGTGCGGCCGTTGGAGGTCGGCGTGCCACTGCTCGTAGCGCTGTTGATCGCCGCTGACGGGGGCCATCACCCCGATCGGTTCCCGGAGCACGTCAGCACCGGTTGGCTCGATGCTTATTGGTTGCTGCTGGGCGGTCTGCTCGTCTACCTGCTCAGCTATGCGGGCAGGGTGCTGTTGATCGTGCGCGAGGATCCCCGTTCGAGGGCGACTGCCGATCTGTACCTCATTGCAGTGGCGTTCGGGTTGGCAGCCAGCGTAATCCAGGTGGGTACGGCTTGGGCCGGCATCGACGTCGCTCTGCCCGTCTGGTCGTGCGCATGCCCGGGTGCGATCGGGTTCGCCTACGCCGCCGCTCGATCCTGGCAAGCCAAAATCCACTGGTTCATCGCCGACCGCCACCCGCAGATGCCGGAGCAACCGACTTCTTGACTGCCGACGGCCGCAACTCAGCCTTCGCCGCGCAGGTGCTCACCGAAGAAGGCGAACACCCGCGCCCAGGCGTCGGCGGCGGCCGCCGCGTTGTAGCCGAAACCGGCAACCCGGATCAACGGCTGTCCCGGAAGCTTGTTGGCGAAGCTGTGCCCGGCGTGCGGGTAGACCTTGATGTCGTGCGGGATGTTCTTGTCCTCGACGACCCCGCGTAACCGGGTGGCGGCGCCGACGCCCACCGGGTCGCGGCCACCGAAGCTGGCCACTATCGGGCAGGCCCCGTCGAGTGCCTCGCTGAGGTGGCGCGGAAGCGGAACACCGTAGAACGGCGCGGACGCGGCAAAACCCTTGGGCGCCATGACCAATGCGAATCCACCTCCCATGCAGAACCCCGCGATGCCGACCGTGCCGGAACATTCCGGCATCGACTGCAGGCAGTCGCGCGCAGCCAGGATGTCGTCCAGGGCGCGGCCGCGCTGGGTCAACAGCTCGCGCATGACTCTGGTGATGCAGCGCGCCCGCCCGCCGCGGGCGAACAGGTTCGGGGTGAGGGCGAGGTACCCCGCATCGGCGATGTGATCGTTGATCGACCGCTTGTCCGCGGCGTACCCGATGATGTCGTGGACCACCACGACTCCCGGCCACGGACCGCTGCCCTCCGGCATGCTCAGCAGCGCATCGATGGCGCCGGCGGGCGCATCGAAGGAGATGGTAGCCACGACACCAACGTATTACCGGATGCGTGCCGACGGAACCGGTAAAGCCCTTAGTTTTGTCTCGTGACTGCCGCAGCCGGGACACCCACACCGTCCGCGCCGGCCGGCTTAACCCGTTTGCCCTGTTAGCATCGGCAGGCGTGCCCCTCGCGTTCGGTTCCGATGCCCTGGTGACTGGGCGGGACCCGTGGGCCACGGTGCAGATGGTGCACCGGGGCGTCGTGATCTACCGCAGCCATGGGTAGCGGTGCGGGCGCCGGGGACACCAAGGTCCGCCGGCTGCTGTCACGAATAGCCGGCGCGGCAGCCGAGCGGGTGCCCGGACTGCGCGCGGCGGTGTCCGAGCGGCTTGCCCGACTCAGTGTCGCCGTCGCCGCCGGCCTGTTACTGTGCGCCAGCTTCCCGCCACTGAACTGGTGGTGGGCCGCAGTGGTCGCGTTCGCGCTGCTCGCCTGGGTGCTGACGCACCGGCATACCACTGCGGTCGGCGGCTTCGGGTACGGATTCCTGTGCGGGTTGGCGTTCTACCTGCCGCTGCTGCCCTGGATCAGCGGGTTGGTCGG
Organism: Mycobacterium sp. TH-M106; assembly: GCF_057473765.1. Taxonomy (NCBI): domain Bacteria; kingdom Bacillati; phylum Actinomycetota; class Actinomycetes; order Mycobacteriales; family Mycobacteriaceae; genus Mycobacterium; species Mycobacterium sp. TH-M106. The sequence continues at coordinate 6,571 of NZ_JBYCLE010000383.1, forward strand.
CGCGCTGCCCTGGTTGGTGCTCACCGCGGTGTGCGCCCTGTTCCCGGCGGCGTTCGGTCTGCTGGCCGTGCTGGTGAGCGGGCTGAAAGGCTGGCCGGTCTGGTTTGCGGCGCTGTGGGCGGCCCAGGAGTGGGCGAAGTCGACCTTCCCCTTCGGCGGGTTCCCCTGGGGAGTGGTGGGATTCGGCCAGACCGAAGGGCCGCTGCTGCCGCTGGTCGCCCTCGGCGGGGTGCCGCTGCTGTCGACGGCGGTCGCGCTGCTGGGCTTTTCCGCCACGGCGATCGGCATCGAGATTGTGCTGTGGCTGCAGCGCGACCGGGCGGCTGGTTCCGACGGCGCCGACAGTGCCGGGCGGCCGCCGGCGGTGCTGCTGCCGGGCGTCTGCATCTGCCTGGTGCTGTTGGCCACCGTCGTGGTCTGGCCGGGAGTACGCCGCTCCGGCATAGGCTCAGCTTCCGGTAACGAACCCGTGGTCGCCGTGGCGGCGGTGCAGGGCAATGTGCCCCGCCTCGGGCTGGAGTTCAACGCACAGCGTCGAGAGGTGCTCGACTACCACGTCCGAGAGACCCTGCAGCTGGCTGACGACGTGTACGCCGGGCGCGTCCAGCAACCCCAGTTCGTCATCTGGCCGGAGAACTCGGCAGACGTCGATCCGCTGGTCAACGCCGACGCGGCGCAACACATCGCCGCAGCCGCGCAGGCGATCGGGGTACCGATCCTGGTCGGCACGGTGCGCGGCGCACCGGGCTGGACCGTCGACAATCCGGTCTCGATGAATACGGTGCTGGTGTGGAATCCAGCGACCGGGCCGGGCGAGCGCCACGACAAGCGGATCGTACAGCCGTTCGGCGAGTACCTGCCGTGGCGGGGATTCTTTCGCCATCTGTCCGGGTATGCCGACCGCGCAGGTTATTTCGTGGCGGGCGACGGCAGTGCCGGCGGCGGGGTGGTGGACGCCGCCGGTGTTCCCGTCGGGGTTGCCACCTGCTGGGAAGTGATTTTCGACCGCGCCCCGCGAGCATCGGTCCTGGGCGGGGCGCAGCTGCTGGCGGTGCCCACCAACAACGCCACCTTCGATCAGATGATGAGCGAACAACAACTGGCTTTCGCCAAGGTGCGCGCCGTGGAACACGACCGATACGTCGTCGTCGCCGGCACCACCGGGATCAGTGCGGCGATCGCACCGGACGGCCGCGAGCTGGCGCGCACCGAGTTCTTCGAACCCGCCTACCTGGACACCCAGGTACGACTCAAAACCACGCTGACTCCGGCCACCCGGTGGGGTCCGCTGCTGCAATGGCTGCTGATCGCAGCAGGCGTCGGGAGTGTCGTCGCCGCGATACTGCACAATGGGTGGTTCATGGGGTGGTTCATGCGCCGCCGGTCTCGACCGGTGCACGCCGCGACCCTGCAGGGCGCAGCGACGGGGGAGGAGCTCAGCGATGAGGAGGAACGGTGTCGATGAGCACCCCTGAACGGCCCAGCCGGCACACGCTGGTGGTCATTCCCACCTTCAACGAGCGGGAGAACCTGCCGCTGATCCTGGAGCGGCTGCATCAGGCCCGGCCCGACGCGCAGGTGTTGGTCGTCGACGACAACAGCCCGGATGGCACCGGAGAACTCGCCGATGAGCTGGCATCGGCTCATCCCGACCGGATGTCGGTGATGCACCGGACCGCCAAAGCGGGCTTGGGCGCCGCCTACCTGGCCGGTTTCGCCTGGGGGCTGAGCCGGCAGTACACCGTGCTGGTCGAGATGGATGCCGACGGCAGCCATGCGCCCGAGCAGCTGCATCGCCTGCTCGACGCCGTCGACGCCGGTGCTGACCTCGCGATCGGCTCGCGCTACGTGGACGGCGGCGCGGTACGCAACTGGCCGTGGCATCGCCGCGCGCTGTCCAAGACCGCCAATACCTACGCACGACTATGCCTCGGGATCGGCATCCACGACGTCACCGCCGGCTACCGTGCCTACCGGCGCGAGGCGCTGGAGAAGATCGACCTGGCGGCGGTGGATTCCAAGGGCTACTCGTTTCAAGTCGACCTGACCTGGCGCACAGTCAACAGCGGGTTCACCGTCGTGGAAGTGCCCATCACGTTCACCGAACGCGAGTTCGGAGTGTCCAAGATGAGCGGATCCAACATCATCGAAGGCTTGGTCAAGGTGGCGCGCTGGGGCGCGGCCGGTTGGGCCGGGCGGTTCAGCCGTGCCCGACGGGTGCGGCGTTGACGTCAACTGCCGCGGCGGCGTGACCTGATCAGGTCCAGACGCTCCTTGAGCAGCTCATCGAGCTCGTCCACCGAACGGCGCTCCAAGAGCATGTCCCAGTGCGTGCGCGGCGGTTTGCCCTTCTTCGGCTCGGGCTGGTCACCCTCGATGAGGGTGCCCTCCATCCCGTTGCGGCATATCCAGGTGCCGGGGATCTCGGCATCGTCGGCGAACGGCACGTCGAACTCCTCGCCGTTCTCGGTGCGGTACCGCGCAACCTGTCGCGGCGCCAGGTCGTGATCACGATCCGTTTCGTAGCTGACGGCGCCCAGCCGGCTGCCCCGCAAAACACGATCAGCCATCGATCCTCTCCTTCAAACTCCTGGAAACCTTTCGACACACAATCTCTCGTGGCCAACAACGCAAGAGCACGCTGTCGAGTTCCCGTGCGACGCGACCGTTGATAATACCGGAATTATCGGCTACCCCCGGTCACCCCGGGCTAACGTCGTCAGCCGTTCAGTTAACGTGCGCGGATGGCGCCGTCGGGTTGGCGCGTGGGCTGCGGCCAGTGGGCGTGGGCGGCGCGAGGGCCACGGTCTGCCGTATCGCTGCGCTATCCGTCGGCTGATGCGCGGCAGACGAGAACGGGGCAGGACGCGTGCTGGACACAGTATCGGCTGACGGAGCCCAGCAGCATTCCCTCGAATTCGCCGCGTCCACGACTGCCTACGACAAGCAAGTCGGCTGATTGAGATGCTTCGACAAGCACCCTTTCTGGTCGTCCCTTCACCACACGGGGAGTCACGGGTACCGATGGGGGTTCGCCGAGTGCGTTGGCAACCGTTATTTCGAGCGCCTTACGCGCATCCGTGGCCGCGTCGTCATCGGAGTAGTCGAAGTAATACCCGTACGAGGATGGGTGTTGCCAAGCGGTTACGGCATGCACGTCACCGCCGGTGTATTGGGCCTGCTTGGCTGCCCATTGCAACGCACGCTCGCTCGCTGCCGATCCGTCGATACCAGCGACGATAATTTGGCGAGTTTCAGACATTGCTGACCTCCTTGTTCAGTGCCCGCCACGACGTTGTCAACGTCGACGACCGGGCTCGGCTGAATGCAGCACAGGGTCTGGAGGCATGTCGTCGCCGTGGTCGGCTTTCCTCGTCGATGTCGTCGATGCCGTCGATACTACTCCCGGAGAATGCGTTTCGCCGATTGAGCGATGGACAACTCCCTTTTCCGTTCGGCTACGGACGGCGGTTGTTTTCAACTAAGATTGAGCGATCCCGTCGAGTCGGGAAGGGGCAAGGAATTGACGTCACCGGCCTACGCGGTCGTCATTGCCGGTGCCGTGGCGGCCGTTACCGTTTCGGCGGCTCAGGCTTCCCCGCCGCCGGGGTTCGACGACCCGCACATCCCGAACATGATGATGGGGAACTGTCCCGGCGGTAAGGGCGGGTTCGGCAATATTTCCTACTGCGACGGCGAACGTTACGCCGACGGCAGCTACTGGCATCAGTTGTTGATGATGCAGGGATGGCTCGGCCCTACAGTCACGATGAACTGTGTGACCGACACCGGGGCACCAGTACCGCCGTTGGCGCCTGCCGGCGCGTGTGGTGGCAGCTGGGACGGAAAGGTCGATACGGGGCTGCCCGAACCGGCCCCTGCACCCCCACCGGGCCAGACCCCACCACCTCCACCGGGCAACGCAGAATCGGACCCCGAAAAACTCTAACGGTCAGACTATCCAGCGCGTATTCTGTTCCCAGCAGCACGGCTCAGAAAGCTGGCGGTCGCATGGACGCGAAGCCAAGGATTAAGTGGCCGGTGGTGGCCCGCGACGATGAGTTGCGGCAGGCGTTGGCGGCACTTGACCCCGAAGGGGAGTTTCGGGGCGTCGCGTTGGTCGGTGACAGTGGGATGGGCAAGTCGACTCTGGCTCATGTGCTTGCCGACCGGCTGACAGCGGACGGACAATCGGTGCGGTTTGTGGTGGGCACAAGAGGAGGCTGACTTGCAGTCTGCCAGCAACACCGCAACCAACGCCGTGGCCTTGCCCGCAGAGCCACCATCGCGCCGAGCGTGAAACTGTTGCGACGTTTCGGGTGATTTTTCGCAATGGTTTCACGCTCGGCGCAAGCGGCGATGTGCTCCGCGGTGCAGCAGAAATTGGCTCGTTCTCCGTTCTCCGCTGCTACGACGCGCCGGGGCAGATCAGGCCTGCAGTTTGGCTATTTTCGCGCTGTCGGTGTGGAATTCGCCGCGGACCACCCTGCCGTCCCGGTCGAATCTCAGCACGTTGACGAACGGCGATTCTTCGCTGCCGTTGTCATTGGCGAAACGCTGGGTTCCCAGGACGACGACGTAGTCGCCGCCGTCGATGTACTCGGTCGGCTCGATGCGCACGGTGGTCCAGTGGTTGGGCAGTTGGCTCATGAAGTCGATGATGGCGTCACGGCCGTGGACCTCCCCGCCGGGCCGGACTTCATCGGAGGAGTACCAGACCGCGTCCTGCGTGTAGATCTCCTTCAGTGCGGCCAAATCCCCGGTGCTGAACGCTTGATAGGCGGACCTGGCGGTGTCGACGTTGGTCATTTCGAATCCTCCTTATTACGGGCATCTCTCAGCGCGTGTGAGCTGATGAAGCGACTATCCCCGCCGCCCGCCGGAAGAAGCTAGAGTAGGTGCCTACTCGAATTTTCCGCGTGCGTTTCTGCGGGAGCTCGGTCCGTGAGTTGAGGGTGCGCCCGGTCGGCGAGTGGGGGGAGCCCCGCGCGGTCGGGGGACGCGGGGCTCCCCACCAGCTGAGGCGCCGGTGCCGCCGGAACCGGCCGGGCCACTGCGGCCCTTGCCGCCGTCGCGGCCGGTGCCGGCGGTCCCTCCGGTGCCCTGAGACCGGCGCCGCCGTTGCCGGGCCTCGGGGTGTCAGCCGGGGGTGCCGGGGTCGCCGGCTGACCCGGTATTGCCGGTTCCGCCGGTGTCGCCGGGGTCGCCGGCCACACCGTCTATCGCGGTGCTGCCATCGCCGGTCGCCGTCGCATCTCCGCCGTCACCGCCGGCACCACCGAGACCGCCGTCACCGCCGTCACCGCCGTCACCGGCAGCCCCGCCGCCACCGGCGGTGCCGGTGACGGTGCCGCCCTGGGCCGTGCCGGCCGCGCCGCCGTCGCCGCCGTTGCCGCCGGTACCGCCGTCACCACCGGTGCCGCCGGTGCCGCCGTCACCGCCGTCGCCGCCGGTGGCTAGGCCATTAGCACCATTGCCCGTAGTGCTGACGCCGCCGTCACCGCCGTCACCACCGGTCGCGCCCGTAGCACCGGTACCGCCGTCGCCGCCGGCCCCGCCGTCACCGCCGTTGCCGGCGGTGTTGGTAGCCAGGTTGCCGCCGTTGCCGCCGGCTCCGCCGTCGCCGCCGCTGCCGCCGGTCCCGCCGACCACACCGGTGCCGCCGGTGCCGCCGGTCCCGCCGTCGCCGGCGGTCGCTATGCCGGACGCGCCGTTGACCGTGGCGCCGCCGCCGTCGCCGCCGTCGCCGCCGGCCCCGCCGGTCGCGCCGTCGCCGCCGTCGCCGCCTGTGCCGCCGGTCGCTTTGCCTTGCGTGCCGTTGGCGGTGGCCTCACCGCCGGTGCCGCCGGTGCCACCGGACTGCCCGGTCGTGGTGCCGTTGTCACCAGGACCGCCGGGGCCGCCGGTTGCGACGCCGCTCTCACCGTTCTGCGTGTCATCCGCGCCTTCGGTGCCGGAGCCCGCCTGGCCGTCGGGTGTGTTGACACCGGTCGCGCCGATCTGGCCGTCGCCGCCGTTACCGCCGTTGCCGCCGTTGCCGACATCACCGCCGTTGCCGCCGGCGCCGCCGTCGCCGCCGTCGGCGCCAAAGACCATGCCGGTGGCAGCGTTATAGCCCGCCCCGCCGTCACCGCCGTTGCCGGCCGCTGTGGTCACCGCCGCGCCGGCAGCACCGTTGCTGCCGGCGTTACCGCCGGTGCCGCCGGTGCCTGCGGCGCCGCCTGCGCCGCCGGACCCGACGTCGCCCTGGTTGCCGCCGTTGCCGCCGTCGCCGCCCTTGGGGGTCATGGCGTCGCCGGCCTTGCCGTCGCCGCCGTCACCGGGGATGCCGGCGTTACCGCCGTTTCCGCCGTTGCCGCCGTCGCCGTTGACACCGACGTTGCCCGACCCGCCCGCGGCCACGCCGCCGCCGTCACCGCCGGTGCCGCCCTCACCGCCGGTGCCGCCGTTACCGCCGTCACCGCCGTTGCCGCCATCAGCACCCGCCGCTACGTTGACATCGCTGGCCGCGTCGTAGCCGGTGCCGCCGAGCCCGCCGTTGCCGCCGTTGCCGCCGTTACCGCCGGTGCCGCCGTTGCCGCCGTCACCGCGTATCGACCCGCCCAAGCCGCCGGCCCCGCCGTCGCCGCCGTTACCGCCGGTCGCACCGTTGCCGCCACCGGTGGCGTTGATGGTTTCCATGGTGCCGTTCTGGCCCGATTCGCCGACGGCACCATCGGCGCCGTTGCCGCCGTTGCCGCCGTTGCCGCCGTTGCCCAGCTGACCGCCGTCGCCGCCGGCCCCGCCGGCACCGCCTTCGCCGCCGACACCGGTCTCCGCGTCGTAGCCGGTGGCATCGCCGCCGGCCCCGCCGTTGCCGCCGTTGCCGCTGATCCCCGACGGCAGGCCGCCGTCCATGCCGCTGGCGGCATGGGACCCGTCAACATTGAGCCCACCCAGGCCACCCTGGCCGGCCGTCTCACCCGGGTCACCGCCGTCACCGCCGGCGCCACCTTCGCCACCCAGGTTGGTCCCGTCGCCGCCGGCACCGCCGACGCCGCCGTCACCGCCGGCACCGCTGTCACCACCGTCACCACCGGCGCCGGCGACACCGTCCTTGCCGGCAAAGTGCAGGCCAAAGAACCCGCCCGCACCGCCTGCACCGGCGTCGCCGCCGGCGCCGCCGTCGGCGCCGGTGCCGCCGTCGCCGCCATCACCACCGGCACCACCCTTGAAGCCGGAACCGATCTGCTGGACCAGCTGGGCCTGGGCTTCAGCAGGCACCACGGCCTCGACATCACCGCCGGCACCACCAGCACCGCCGTCGCCGCCGGTGCCGCCGGCACCGCCATCACCGCCGGCGCCACCATTGCCGCCGGTACCGGCGTTGCCCAGCAAGAACCCGGCCTTACCGCCGGTGCCGGCGTCACCGCCGTCCCCACCGACCTGCCCGGCTTGACCGTCACCGCCCTTGGTGCCGTCGAACCCGTTGCCGTTGGGGTTGCTCAACCCGGTCAAACCGAGATCGCCGTTGTCGCCGGCCGCGCCGTTTGCGCCGTCACCACCGAAACCACCGGCCCCGCCGTTGCCCATGAACCACCCGCCGGCGCCGCCGTCACCGCCGGCGCCGCCGTCGGCCCCGGCAGCGGTGGCATCAGCACCCTCACCACCGACACCACCGTTGCCAATGAATCCGGCCGCCCCGCCGTCACCGGCGGCGCCGCCGCTGTAGTCATCCATCTGGACGCCGTAACCGGCGCCACCGTCACCGAACAACAACCCCCCAGCACCACCATCGGGCTCCAGCATCGTGCCATCGACACCATTGCAGACCAGCCCACAGGAGTCACCGAACGCAAACAACGAGTTGACCGGAGCGAAAAGCGGGATCAAGGCCTCACCCAAGGAATGAATCGGCAAGTAGATCACCTGGGTGAAGAACTCGTCAATCGGCCCGAAAATCGTGTCCAGCCCAGCAACCGACGGCGCCTCCGCCGCCGCAGCGGCCGCAACGGCGCTAGCATCAAACCCGCCGCTCAGCACATCGGCAACAGCCAGATCGGGCGCAGCGTCCAACACGCCACCGAGCCCATTCGCAGCCAGATCGGGCGCAGCGTCCAACGGCAACCCCGAGACTCCACCGGCCACCGAATCCAACAGGTTGGCGATCGCATCCCCGATACCGAAATCGTCGGCCTGCGCCACCGGCATGCTGGCCAACGGACTCATCCCCAATGCCACGAACGCACCCGCGGCCGCGCTCGCACCGGCCAGCCGATAACCACCACGCATCGTTGCGTTGTATGAGCCACGCCGCCGCTCGCTGCGGTTCTTACCAGCCATCACACACCTCCATGACAACGGCCTGACCGTCAGGCACTGTTCCGAGCATCAGGCTATTCAGCCATCGAAAAGGCGCATAGCGTATTAGACCACTCTAATTTCCGTAGTCGTATACTCGCCTTCGGCTCAACTGCCGCACCAGCACCAGCAGTCACAAGCGGGGGCAGAAAACCTGGGTAGCGGGTCGTGATACGTCTTCGGCGACGCCCGGATTAGACGCCGGCCAGTGGTCGCGCAGCCGCCGCTGGGGAAGAGGCTGATGAGAAAGGCGATGCGCGCAGGCGCCCACGCGCCCGTGAGATCATCGCGGCCCAAACATTCACCTGGCGCTCAGGCCCGAATCAGCAGCTGAACAACGCGCCGACTCCCTCCGGCGGCGGCACCGGATGCAGACAGCCGAACGGTTCGATGCCGGTGGGGCCCAACCGTGCCGCCGACCGATGGGCGTAGTTCACGCAGAAGAGGTCGGTCCGGTCGCTGCGACAGCGGAAGTCGCCGAAGGACAGTGCTGCGCCGCTGGGCAACTCCGGGCCGTCGCCGTAGCGAAACGGTCCCGGATCGCCGTGCGCGGACCCGACTTGCAAACTGGCGCCGTCGAAGTCGACCCAATTGCCTTTCCACTGCCCGTAGACCCCGTCCGGACGGGGCGGGGGATCGGTGAGGTCGACCAGGCAGGCCAGCGTACCGCCGGTGTGGGCGGAATCGGTCATGCAGGTGATGGCACCGGCTGGACCTTCCGGGGTGGTGAAGGCGATGTCGTCGCCGAGATCAGTGGTTTCACCAGCGTTCGTCGCGCTGTGGTAGCGAGCGGCGTCGACGGGCTGGCCGGCCTGGATCCAGCCGATCACGTCGGCGATGGGCGCGCCAGCAGCAGGCGCGGTCAGCGGTGCCGGCGCCGACGTCGGGCGGGACGGCTGCGACGACTCCGACGTGGTGGTCTGGGCCTGCTCCGGCTGGCCGACGGTGCCATGGGCACATCCGGCGAGCAGCAACGACACAGCGGTCAGCACGGTGGTGCGCATGCCGCTTAGGCTAACCGCCGCCCGGGTTCGCTGGGTTCGCTACGTTCGCCTCATCCGCCCGGGTTCGCTGGGTTCGCTACGTTCGCCTCATGCGTGAACACCCGGCCGAGAGCTATCTGGCCGGTCGCGTCAGGCCCTGACCACCTGGGTGCCGCCGGCCAGTTCGTCGTGCTTGCCCTGTTTGATCGAGCTGCCGCTGATGGTCACCGCGATCACGATGTAGGCCGCGAACGCGAGCAGGCTGCCCAGGTAGGGCACCACCGCCAGCAGGGTGAACGCATTGCGGATGGCCGACTGCTTGGCGTCGGGTTTCGGCGCGCCGCCCGGTCCGCGCACCGCCAGCCCGAACAGCCGTTTGCCGGGGCTGGAGCCCCAGGCGACCTCGAACAACACGAAGTACCCGAACGTCAGCACCCCGGAGAACAGGCCGGTCACCAGAAACCAGTAGTCGTAGTCGAGGACGAACAGCGTCAGCACGAACGCCACGATGTTGACCAAGATGCCGTCGACCAGTCGGGCCAGGAAACGCCGGCCCAGCCCGCCGGGCCGCTGCCCCGGGATGGGCGGGCCTGGTTGACCGTAGCCGGATACGTTGGCGTCGAAGTCGCCGGTCGACATGTGCGCCAATGTACCGGCACACTCCGGCATAGTGTGGTCGGTGTGCGGGCGTTGATCATCGTCGACGTGCAGAACGACTTCTGCGAGGGCGGGGCGGTGGCCGTGACGGGTGGCGCCGAAGTTGCCCGGGCGATCACCCGCTACCTGAACACCACGGACGGTTATAGCCATGTCGTGGCGACCCAGGACTTTCACGTCGACCCGGGTGGGCATTTCTCCGACGAACCGGATTTCGTGACGTCTTGGCCGCCGCACTGCGTCGCCGGAAGCTCCGGCGCGGATCTCCACCCCGACCTGGATGCCGGCCGCATCGAAGCCGTCTTTCGCAAAGGTGCCTATAGCGCGGCCTACAGCGGCTTCGAGGGCGTCGACGACACCGGCACCCCGCTGGCCGACTGGCTGCGCCAGCGCGGCGTCGACGCGGTCGACGTGGTCGGTATCGCCACCGACTACTGCGTGCGCCAGACCGCCGAGGACGCCGTACGCGCCGGTTTCACCGCCCGGGTGCTGTCGAGCCTGACGGCCGGGGTGGCCGCGGAGTCGACCGCTGCTGCCCTGGCGGCGATGCGCGCCGCCGGTATCGCGGTGGTCGAAGCCGCCTGATCGCCGCCGTACTGCGCTTAAGCTCGGGCCGTGCCAAGTTTTCGGATCGCGCAAGCCGCCGAGCTGCTCGGCGTCAGCGACGACACCGTTCGCCGGTGGATCGA
>NZ_JBYCLE010000384.1:0-2276 GCF_057473765.1 Mycobacterium sp. TH-M106
CACCGCATCGGTAACACCCGCCAAACCCGCCTGAACCGAGTCAACCAACGGGTCGATGATCAAATCGACGACATCAGCGCGCGCCGGCGGCACACCCGCAGGCAGACTCATCGCCACAACCACCAACGCCGCCGCACCCACCACCACACCCACCCCGCGACGCTGACGCGCTGAGGTGTTGGGTGATCCACGATCACCCACGGTGAGCAGGCCAGCCATCAATTCAACTCCTCAGTGAAGATCTCCTCAGCACACAACAGATATTATTCAGTGTTGAACTAACTCTCACCTGGCCCGATACGCAAGCCCAACCACCGAATTCATCGCAGAAAATTGCTACCCGGTTTCGCTCGCTGGTTTGACCACCAGCCGTCGGCGGCACATCACATGTCACCCTGGTGCTGCGCCACCCGCGGCGGGGCTCACCACCACGTCGACGCTGTGTGCGCCGGCAACCGAGGCGACAACCAGTTCGGGAGCATCAGGAGCCGACACCACCTGTCCGCCGATGACGCTGACCTGATAACCGTTCGGGAACTCGATCTTCGGCACCGAGATCGTCGTCGGCGAACCGGCCGCGAAGCTGCCCTCACCATCGGCCCTAGCAGTGGAATAGCTGAACGTGAAGGTGCCGTGGTCAAACGACCACGAATGCGGGGTGCCCGACACCACCTGCGGATACGGCTGCGCAAGCACCGCCAGCTTCGCGGTGTCGACATTGGCGCCCACCGGCGGATCATGCGGGTTGTACACCAACGCCTCCGAGCTCGGTGAAGTCGCCGTGGTGGTTATGTCGTTTTGGCCGGTGAAGGCCCACTCCGCCCAGCCGTACTGGTGCTGGCCGGCGGCCTGCATCACGTCGGAGATGGCCGTGAGGTTGTCGGTGGCTCCGAACGAGGTAAGAAATGCCGGGATATCGTGCGGCCCCGCGTATGCCGCAGCATGGTCCATGGTGATCGCGTCGAGCAGGCCGCAGAAAAGGCTACTTCCTGTCAGCGACTCCGTGAGGCAAAAGTTGTCAAACGAGAAGGCGGTGTGCGGTTGATCCACGGTGCCCAGGTGGGTGGGAAACCCACTGTCGAAGAAGACGTTCGGTTGTAAGAACACCGGTGTCGTCGGGTCGACGGCCCTGATTGCCGATGCCACCTGGTTGTAGAAGGGCGTCAGCTGCTGGGCGTCGAAGAACGGGCTGCCAAACCAAGTCAGGAACGATTGTGAGCCCGGGTACGGTTCGGTCATGATGTCGAAGCCGGCGACGTCGGGGTTGTTTTTAAAGTAGTTCGCGACGTGTTCGTACATCTGGGCGTAATTGTTCTCCAGCCCAACCCCGTTCGGTGCGTCGGCGTTGGACCAGAACGCATCCCAGGCGTGATTCTCTGCGGGATTGAGGAAGGTGGCGAGGGAAAAAGGCTCATGCGGGTTGGGCAGCCCGCCGGTCTGCACCGCCCACGCCGGCGCACCTTCGCCCCCGAACGTGCTGCTGTAGAGATCTTGGTGCATGTTGAGCACGGTGTAGATGCCGTGGTTAGCCAGGATCTGCACGGTCTGCTCGATCGAGGCCAAGTAGGCGTCGTTGAACACACCGGGCTCGGGCTCCACAGCCGCCCAGATGATGCCCAGTTGCACGACGTTAAAGCCGTTGGCGGCCAGAAATGCCGCGTCGTCGTTGCTGAACCCGGTGGCGGAGGGCTCGAACGGCGGCACCTTGTCCACCTCGTAGAGCCCGTGCATGATGATGACCTGTCCGTCGCTGTTGGTCAGCCAGGTGCCAGTGCTGCTGATCGGCAGCACCGCGGCGTCGGCGGTGAGCGCGTCGGCGCTCGACGCGGCACCGGTCACGGTGCCAGGTGCGCCGACCATGCCGTGGCTGCCCAGCACGCCGCCGGTGCCGCCGGCCCCACCCAGCGCGGGCAACACCTCCGGATTGCTGCCGTCACCGCCAGCACCACCGTTGCCGCCAACGCCGAACAACCCGATGCCGTCACCCCCATCACCGCCATAACCACCAGCACCACCAAAACCGCCATCACCACCAGCGCCACCGGCCCCGCCGTCACCGACCAGCATCCCGCCGGACCCACCAGCACCACCGTCACCACCAGCGACACCGGAGGCCACACCGGTAGCCCCGGCCCCACCGGGACCACCGTCACCGAACAGCCCCGCATGCCCCCCAGCCCCGCCTTGGCCGGCCGCATCGGTAGCCCCGGCCCCGCCATCACCGAACAACCACCCACCGGCACCACCATCAGCCGCCGCCAACGTGGCATCCCCCA
>NZ_JBYCLE010000385.1:0-4696 GCF_057473765.1 Mycobacterium sp. TH-M106
CGCGCCAGTCGACAAACAATCCCGTCAGCAAGCCCGGATGCTGCGGGACGTCCGTCCCGTCCCAGCTGATCAGCGTCCAGCCGTCGGTGGGGTTGCCCTGGACCACGACCTGAGCGGTGTTGGGCAACACCGGATCGGCGAGGATCACCGCCAGATCGGGGTTTTTGACGGTCATCAGTGTCCAGGCAAGCATCGCCGCGCCGTGGGAAAAAGCCACGTCGTGCAGTTCACCGTCGGTGGTGGGGCCGCCCGCGTTGTAGATCGTTTGAATCGCGTCGGTGTAGCGGTCCTCGAACGCCATCCCGTTGGGGTTGCTGGCCGAACCCAGCATCGGTACCCACCACTGCCCGAGCAGTGACCAGGAAAGTAGCGGCACAAGGTAGGGAATGCCCCCGAGATATTCCGGTGTGCCGTTGAAAATGCCGGCATTGACCTCGTCGAGCCCGGGCAGGATCTGGCTCGGTTCGAGTAGCGGTGTGGGACCGCTCGGGATGTCGTGATAGTCACTGTTTCCCAGCATCAACTGATCCAACGGCCATGCGGTCTGTTGGGTCCTGAGAAACGCCGACGCGTAGACGCCATCGATGTCGTTGTCGCCGCCGTTGTAGAGGGCCTGCCCGACAGTAATCGCCTGTTGCTCGCCAAGATCGGTGAGCGGAACACCGGGCGGCGCCGTGTTAAGGGGTGCCGTGATGCCCCCCGCGTTTTCGGTCGACTGCCCGTGCCGCACCAGGTCGAGCACCATCTGCTCTTCGCCGGAGGTGAGCTGAACATCGAGGACATGGACCTCGGGGGCGTTCACTGTCACCGGGGTGACGGCGATGGCACCGGCGCCCGCTAGGGCGACGCCGGCGGTGATCCAGGAGCGGGTGGCGCGTTGTTGCATGGGCTCTTCCTCACGATCTCACTGTGACCAGGCCGTACGGATTCGATAGATGTTAGCTGATAAAAGGTTGAAGGGGAACTGCCTACATGAGAAGCTTAGGGAATTCGGTTGTTCGGGTCGGCTCGCCGGTGCTGAACACCCGGTTGATGCCGGCTTTCGCCGCGGCCAGTGCCTGCCGCGGAGCGTCGACGAACCGACCGGCCCAGTTGGCGGCCACGTCGTAGACGTTGTCCGGGGCTACCATGTCGTCGATCAGGCCCAGCGCCCGTGCCTCCTCGGCGTCGACGAACCGCCCGCTGTACACCAGTTCCTTGGCCCGACTCACCCCTATGGTGTGGGCCAGCCGCTTAAGCCCGCCGCCATCGGGGACGAGGCCGGCCAGGATCTCGGTGGCGCCGAGTTTGGCGTTGTCGCCGCTGACCCGCCAGTCGGCGGCCAACGCCAACGTCAGTCCGCTGCCCAGCGCGTAGCCGGTGATCGCGGCCACCGTCGGCTTCGGGATCGAGGCCACGGCCTCGACCGCGTCGCGACGGACCCGAGCTGCCGCCTCGGCCTCCGACGTCGTCAGGGTGCGCAGTTCCGGCATATCGTCACCGACGCAGAAGATTTCGTGACCACCGAACAGGACCACCGCGGCGATATCGTCGCGCCGCGACACCTCGGCCGCCGCCGCGGCGATCTCCCGAAAGGCCTGCCGGGTCAGCGCGTTGCTGGGCGGGCGCGACAGCACCAGGGTCGCGAGTTGGTCGCCGACGGAGCTGGCCGAGTTGGTCAAGACGCTGACGAACTCCCTCACACCCACCACCTGCCGCCGGCCTGTTGGTAACGGTCGGAGTCGAAGAACTCGACCTCGAAGTTGTCACCGTCGCCGGTGACATCCGCTCGCACTGCGGTGATCCGGCGTTCCACCGCCAGCACCTCGGCGACAGCGCGGCCAGCCAGCGAGTCCAGCTGCGTCCAGGTGGGTGGCAACAACAAGGTGCGGCCCGCCGCGAAGTCCTCAAGGGCGGCCTCCGGCGTGGTCCAGCCGGCAAGGTCGGATTCGGAGTTCTGCCCGTCGGCACGCTGGCCGGCCGGCAACGCTGCGACGAAGAAGTAGGTGTCGTAGCGGCGGGTGCGCTCCGCTTCCGGAGTCACCCAATTCGCCCACGGCCGCAGCAGGTCGGCACGCAGCGCCAGCTTCTCCCGGTGCAGAAAAGCCGCGAACGACAGCTCGCCGGCCGACAGCGCGCGGCGCGAATCGGAGTACGCCGAGGCATCGGCCACGATGGTGTGCGGGTCGTCGGCCGGCCCGGCGAAGAGCACCCCGGACTCCTCAAAGGTTTCCCGGACGGCGGTACACACCAGCGCCTCGGCCAGGCCGGCGTCGATGCCGAATCGCTGCGCCCACCACGACGGCTCCGGGCCCGACCAGGCGGTCACCGGGTTCCGGTCGCGGTCGTCGACCCCTCCGCCGGGAAACACCATCACCCCTGGGGCGAAGTGCATTCCGGAGTGCCGCCGCATCAGGAACACCGAGATGCCGTGGGCATCATGGGCACTGTGGGCACTGTGGGCGCTGTGGGCACTGTCGCGAACCAACACGACCGTCGCAGCCGGCCTTGGTATCAGGGGGGCTGTCAGCGGCTCCCCTCTGGCGCTCATGCCCGCCTCCGGTGGGCCGCGCGGATGCGGGTTCTGCGGGCGAAGTAACGCCCGTCGATGGCGTCCAGGGTGATCGACTGGCCGAAAGCCGCCGACAGGTTGTCGCCGGTCAGCACGTCGGGCAGCAGACCGGCGGCGACAACCCGGCCCTCCGACAGCAGGAGGCCGTGGGAGAAGCCCAGCGGGATCTCCTCGACATGATGGGTGACCAGCACGATCGCCGGCGCGTCCGGGTCGGCGGCCAAGTCGGCCAGCCGCGCTACCAGATCCTCTCGACCGCCGAGGTCGAGGCCGGCGGCCGGTTCGTCGAGGAGCAGCAACTCCGGGTCGGTCATCAGCGCGCGGGCGATCAGCACTCGTTTGCGCTCGCCTTCGGAGAGAGTGCCGTAACGGCGGTCGGCCAGGTGCTCGGCGCCCAGGCTCTCCAGCATGTCGAGCGCCCGATCGTGGTCGACGTCGTCGTAACGCTCCCGCCAGCGGCCCAGCACCGCGTAGCCGGCGGAGATGACCAGATCACCGACGGTTTCGTTGTCGGGCACCCGCTGCGCCAGCGCCGCAGAGCTCAAGCCGACCCGGGCACGCAGCTCGACGGTGTCGACCCGGCCCAGCTGCTCACCGAGCACACGAGCGCTGCCCTTCGACGGGTGCTCGGTCGCAGCGGCGATCCGCAACAGCGACGTCTTGCCGGCCCCGTTGGGTCCGATGATCACCCAGCGTTCGTCGAGTTCGACCGCCCAGTCCACCGGACCCACCAGCACCCGGCCGTCACGGTGCAGTGAAACACCTTTGAAGTCGATCAGCAGATCGGGGTTGGCTGCGCCGCTTCCGGTTTCGGGCACCCAACCATGGTGCCGTATCGAGATGCCGCGGCACCCCCCGGGTCTTCCGACCGCGGGTCGACTCGCCGCTACTCCGGCGGAATCTCCACCCGGCGCAGCACCCCGTCGACGGCGTCGGCGGCTTCGATCTCGCCGCGGGTGACGCCCAGCAGGAACAGCACGGTGTCGAGGTAGGGGTAGCTCAACGACGCGTCGGCCACCTCCCGCAGCGCCGGTTTGGCGTTGAACGCCACCCCCAGCCCGGCCGCGGCCAGCATGTCGATGTCGTTGGCGCCGTCGCCGACGGCGACAGTCTGCTCCATCGGCACCCCGGTCTGGCGGGCGAAGTCCCGCAGCGCCTCGGCCTTGGCAGCCCGATCGATGATCGGACCGATCACTCGGCCGGTGAGTTTGCCGTCGACGATCTCCAGGTCGTTGGCGGCGACGAAATCCAGCTTCAGCTCGTCCGCCAGCGGCGCGATGACCCGCCGGAAGCCGCCGGACACGGCGCCGCAGTGAAAGCCCAACCGCTGCAACGTGCGCAGCGTGGTGCGGGCCCCGGGGGTCAGCTGCAGCTGCCCGGCCACCTCGTCGAGCACCTCGGCGGGCAGACCCGCAAGGGTTGCGACCCGCCGGTGCAGTGAAGCGGCAAAGTCCAGCTCGCCGCGCATCGCGGCTTCGGTGATGGCCGCGACCGCGTCCTGCGCTCCGGCACGGGCGGCCAGCATCTCGATCACCTCACCTTGGACCAGGGTGGAGTCGACGTCGAACACAATCAATCGCTTGGCGCGCCGCGCCAGGCTGGAGTCCTCCAGCGCTACGTCGACACCCTGCTCGGCGGCCACCCGGCTCAACGCGATCTGTAATTGACCGGCGGCGCCCCGGGGTACTGTCACCCGCAGTTCCAGCCCGGTGACCGGGTAGTCGGAGACGCCCCGGATCACGTCGATGTTGACGCCGATCTCGGCGAGCTCCCGGGCCAGCACAGCGAACGCCGCAGCGGTGATCGGTCTGCCGAGCACCACGATGGTGTGAGTCGGCGGTTCTCGGATGGTCGGCACGTCGTCGCTGCGTTCGATGGTGACGTCCAGGCCGACCCGGTGGACGGCTGCCGTGACGTCGTCACGAAACACGGTTCCGTCGGCCACCGCCGCCACCGCGGCCACCAGCACGCCCAACGTCAGCCGGCCCCGAATCACCACCTGTTCGACGTTGAGCAGCTCAACCTGATGCCGGGACAGCACTTCGAAGAGCGCCGACGTCACGCCTGGCTGATCGACGCCGGTGACGGTGATCAACACCGGCACCTTGGCCGTACTCAGGTTGACGACACCCCGGCCAACTCGTC
>NZ_JBYCLE010000386.1:0-6630 GCF_057473765.1 Mycobacterium sp. TH-M106
GCCGAGAACCTGCGGCTGTTCGAGCACCCCAAGGACAAGCTGTCGCACTACAGCGAGCGCACCGTCGACATCGAATACCGCTTCGGCTTCCACGGCAACCCGTGGGGCGAGCTGGAAGGTGTCGCCAATCGCACTGACTTCGACTTATCGACGCACGCAAAGCATTCCGGTGTCGACCTGTCGTTCTACGATCAGGAGTCCGACACCCGCTACGTGCCGTACGTTATCGAGCCCGCGGCTGGGCTGACCCGCTCATTCATGGCTTTCCTCGTCGACGCCTACTGCGAGGACGAAGCGCCGAACGCTAAGGGCGTCATGGATAAGCGCACCGTGCTGCGGCTGGACCCGCGGCTGGCGCCGGTCAAGGCAGCGGTGCTGCCGCTGTCGCGGCATGCCGACTTGAGTCCCAAGGCCCGCGACCTCGCCGCCGAGCTGCGACGCTGCTGGAACGTCGAGTTCGACGACGCCGGCGCGATCGGGCGCCGCTACCGCCGCCAGGACGAGATCGGCACCCCGTTCTGCGTCACCGTCGACTTCGACACCCTCGACGACCACGCCGTCACCGTGCGCGAACGCGACGCCATGACCCAGGACCGGATCGGCATCGACGCCGTCGCGGACTACCTCGCCGCCCGCCTCAAAGGCTGCTGACCTCCGCGCCGCCCGCCCCCCGCCGCCCCCCGCCCCCCGCCCCCCGCCCCGAGCGTGCGTGTTCCCGGTCGACACGCCGGCCAAAATCCGTAGATCGCGCACGTTCGCCGGGCACAAGCCAGCCACAAGCCAGCCACAAGCCAGCCACAGCTATCCACAGCTATCCACAGCGATCCACGGCGCTGACTACCGCTGCAGTCGTGAAGCCTGCACGATCCAGCGATGACCCGAGACTTGGACGCGCTGCTGGCTGATCAGGGTGGAGTGGCCACCACCGCACAACTGCTCGAACACCTCGGCCGCGCCGGATTCGAAACCCGTGTCGCCCGCGGGGAACTCCGCCACGTGTGGTGGGGCGTTTATGCGCAGACCGACCCTGACCCAATGATGCGGCTGTGCGGCTTGGATCTGCGCGCCGGTGAACCCGTCGCGATCTGTCTCGGAACTGCCGCCGCCGCTTACGGATTCGACACCGAGAACAACGCCGACCTGCATGTGCTGAGCCCAATTGCCCATCAGCTGCGCAACTCCGACGGTCTGATTGTGCACCGCCGCGAAGGCGCTCCGCTGGGCATGGTCGATGGCCGCCCCGCCACGGAACCGGCCTGGACGGCCGTCGAGGTGGCCCGCGGTCTGCGTCGTCCCCGGGCGTTGGCGACACTCGATGCTGCACTGCGCAGCCGAACGTGCGACCGACGCCAACTGCTCGCCGCGGCCGATCGTCAGGCCGGCCGGCGGGGAATCGTCAACGTCCGGGAGTTGATCCCGTTGGCGGCCGCCGAAGCGGAATCGCCGATGGAAAGCGAGGCGCGGTTGGTGATGTACGACGGCGGGCTGCCGCGGCCGGTGTTGCAGTATGAGATCGTCGACCGCAACTGGCGGACCTGGCGGGTCGACTTCGCCTGGCCGGAACACCTGGTCGCAGTCGAGTACGACGGCTTCGACTTCCACAGTAGCCCTGACGCGCTGCGCCAGGACCGGCAGAAGCGTGCTGCGCTGCAAGAGGTTGGCTGGACCGTGCGGTCGATCGTGGCCGACGACGTGCGGCGGCGGCCCTGGGACATGGTGCGCCGCATCGATGTGGAGTTGACCCGGTCGCGGGCAGCGTAGCGGCCTATCCCGCGGCATCCCGCGGCGCGAACGTGCGCAAATCCGGAAATTAGCCCGGCGCGTCGACCGGGGACACGCACGCTCGCGGTGAATCGCCTAGAAGCGGCCCCCGCCGCCGAAGAACCCGCCGCCCCCGCCGGATCCGCCGAACGACGTGGGGCTCCAACCCCCGGAACCCCCCGAGCCGCCGGAACCGCCCCCGAAACCCCCGAAACCCCCGCCGAGGACGTTGCCGATGATGATCCCGCCCAACATCGCGCCGGTGTCGTCGCCGCCGTAGCGGCCGTAGTAGGACCGCTGGGCCGCCTGAACGTCGGCCTTGGCCGACGACTGCGCCGAAGCGGCCATCGCCGCGGCGGCGTTGGCGTCGGCGATCGCCCCGTCGGCATCGGTGGCCTGCTTGTCCTTGGCCGCGTCGAGCCGGCGACGGGCCTCGGCGAGCCGGGTGCGTGCTTCCGGGCCGATGCTGCCGCGGCGGGTGTCGATGTAGTCCGACACCGCTCGGATTCGCGACTGCGCGGTGAACAGCGCCTGCTCGAGGCTGCGGGCCAGTCGCTCGGCGGCTGCGCGCTCCTCGGCGACGGTCTCCAGCAGCCGGTCCAGATCCGCATCCACCCGGGTCAGACGGGTGAACGCGCCCAACGGGTCAGTGCAGTCGCGGGCGTCGGCGACGGCTTTGACCGCGGCGCTGCGGGCCTTGGCCAGGTCACGGGTGTGCGAGCTGCCGGCCTGCGCCAGTTGCTCATCGGCCTGCGCGATGCTCGCCTCGGTGTCGGTGATGGCCGACGGCAGCGTCGCGACCGCGTGCCGGATGTCGCCGGCGGCGCTGTCCACCGCGTCGAGCAGCGCGCGGCCCTGTCCGACCGCCGATTCGGCCGCCCGCACCGCGTCGACGAGTTCACTCTGCCCGCCGGTGACCGGGTGCGCGGCCAGCTCCCGCGCGCGGGTGATGTTGCGGTCGGCGAACGCCGTCCGGTCCCGGGTGGCCTTGACGTTGTCGGAGACCGAAGTCAGTGCAGCAGCGTCGAATTCGTTGCCCAGTTCGATGAGGCGCTGCTCGGCAGCCGGGATGCGCGCGCTCAGCTCGACCAGCTGCTGGGTCAATGCGTCCAACCGCTCCGGTGCCTTGAGCACCAGGTCGCGCAGCTGCTCGAAGGCGCCGCGCTGCGTCTCCAGTTCGCGGTCGGCCTTCGCCGCGGCGACGACCACCCCGGTCAGCAGTTCGCGCCGCTGTGCCCGCGTCTCCGGGATGGCGTCGTCGAGTTGCTGGCGCACGGTGAAGGCCCGGCCCAGCGCTGCCTTGGCGTCCTGCACCGCGCGGGAGAACGGTTCGGTGCGCTGGTCGCCGAACTCATCGACGGCCAGCGCCAGCTCGTTGGTGCTGGTGCGCAGCGCATTGTCGACGTCGACCACCTTCAGCCGGGACAGGTCGTCGAGGGCATACAGCGGCAGCTGGGCCAGCTGGGACAGCGCATCCGGGTCGGTGGGGTCGATCCGCCGGGCCGCGGCCAGCGCCGCAGCTCGCCGTCGCCGCCGCAGGTAGCGCGCCACGAACAGCAGCACCAGACCGGCGAACGCCACCACGCCCACGGCGGCCAGCACCGGTTTCCACGCCACCGCGATCGGCCCGGCCGCCGCGTTGAGCCCGTCCGCGGCGGCCACCGCCGCGGCACCCCACTCGCCGCGGTGCAGTGCTGGCTCGATCTGGTTGCGCCGCAACGCATCCACCGCACGCTCGCTCACGTCGGAAACACCCGTCGATACCAAGAACGCGTATCCGCGGTCGGCGGTCGCCACCGCCAACAGGGCGTCGTGGCCACCCAGGTCGCTCAGGCGCGCGGTGCTGCGCGCCCAGCTGTCGGCGGTCTGCCCGGAGAAAATGTCGACATAGACGACCCAGAGCCGGATGTGCCGATCGGTGTAGAGCCGGTCGATAGCTCCGCGGACGGCGGCTTGTTCGGACGGCGACAGGACGCCGGCATGGTCGGTGACCGGACCGGCCAGCCGCAGCGGCGGCTCGGCGGTGGCTGTGGGGGCTCCAAAAGTCGCCAGCGCCGTGACGGTCAGGGCCGCCAGCAGGGCGCCCAGCGCCCGGGTGATACGCATGCTCGTCAATCTATGCGACAAGCGGCGCACGGTCTGCCGAAACGCGGTGCCCCGCAGCCTCCTGGCAGACTGAGCGGCGGTGACGATCCAGCAGTACGACCCCGACGACCCCGAGCCCTACCGCGAGTTCGACCGGCAGCGGCTGGTCGATGAGACACCCAAGACCGCGGGTCTGCCCGGCACCGACGGCCAGCGCCGCACCGACTTCGCCCGCGACCGCGCCCGTGTGCTGCACAGCGCCGCGCTGCGCCGGCTGGCCGACAAGACGCAGGTCGTCGGCCCCCGCGAGGGCGACACCCCGCGCACCCGGCTCACCCACTCGCTGGAGGTGGCCCAGATCGGGCGGGCGATGGCGATGGGGCTGGGTTGCGACCCGGACCTAGTTGACCTGGCCGGCCTGGCCCACGACATCGGACATCCGCCCTACGGGCACAACGGCGAGCGGGCTCTCGATGAGCTCGTTGCCGGCTGCGGCGGGTTCGAGGGCAACGCGCAGAACTTCCGTATCCTGACCCGGCTGGAGCCCAAAACGCTTGACCCGCAAGGACGCAGCGCCGGACTGAACCTCACCCGTGCGGCACTGGATGCGGCCACCAAATACCCGTGGCCGCGCGAGTCCGCGATGGCCAAGTTCGGCTTCTACGACGACGACCGCGATGCCGCGGCCTGGATGCGTCGGGACGCACCGAAGGGCCGGGCATGCCTGGAGGCGCAGCTGATGGACTGGGCCGACGACGTCGCCTATTCGGTGCATGACGTCGAGGACGGCGTCATCTCCGGCCGAATTGACCTGCGGGTGCTTGCCGACGACGCCGCGACCGCCGCGCTGGCCCGGCTGGGGGCGGTCGAATTCCCCCAGCTGCGCGCCGACGATCTGGCGGCCGCCGCGCAGCGGCTATTCGGTCTGCCGGTGGTCGCCGCAGCCGGCAAATACGACGCCACTCTGGGATCCTCGGTAGCGCTCAAGCGGCTGACCAGTGAACTGGTGGGCCGGTTCGTCTCGGCGGCCGTCTCCGCCACCCGGGCGGCCGCGGGCCCCGGGGCGTTGACGCGCTACCGGGCCGAACTGCAGGTGCCCGACCTGGTCCGCGCCGAGGTCGCGCTGCTGAAGATCCTCGCGCTGCAGTTCATCATGTCCGACCCGTGCCATCTGGACCGGCAGGCCCGACAACGCGACCGCATCCACGCGGTGGCGCACCGGCTGCTGACCGGTGCGCCGGCCACCTTGGATCCGCTGTTCGCCCCGGTGTTTGACGCCGCCGCCGACGACGACGCCCGTATGCGGGTGATCGTCGACCAGATCGCGTCCTACACCGAAAGCCGGCTGGAAAGCATCGAGGCCGATTAGGGACGCCGGGGTGCCGGGGCGCCGGGGCGCCGGGTTGAGAACAGCTGGCGGTTTTGTTGGTCGGTAGTGGACAAACGCTAGTTGTCGGACCCGTGTGTGAGCATCCCCCTATGGGTGGATGCGGTGATGTCGCGTGACTGCGCGCAGGCTGCGGCAGTGGCGTGGTGTGAAGCCGGTGGCGGCTCCTGCGGGGGTGGCGGTCACCGCGCGGCTGCGCACCACCGCCGAGGATGAGTTGGTGCTCGATCGGGTGGCGGCGCATCTGGGTGGGTTGCGGCGCGCTGATCTGGCCGCGACCTGCCGGCGGGTACCGGTGGATTCGCGGTGCAGTGACGACCAACGCCGCCGGGTGCGCCGCAGCCGGCTCAATGGCCGTAAGAAGGCGTTGACCGCGCAATCCTCGGCGCGGTGGGCCAACGCGATCATCGCCGGCAACGATGACCAGCACCGGTTGGCCCGCGACGCCCAGCACCGCCACATCATCGGGCTGCGGGCGGCGATCACCACCATCGACAAACGCCTGGCCGCCCCCACCGCCGACACCCTCACCGCCGCTGAGCGCAGAGCCCGCCGCAAAGCCAAGGAGCCGAAGGGCTACGCCAGCCAGGCGGAACGCTTCGCCAAGCAACAGCGGTGCCAGCATCTGCGCGCCGAACTGTCCCGGGTAGAGGCGGATCGGGCCGCCGGGCGGGTGCGTGTCGTGGAAGGCGGTAAGCGGCTGGCCCGCACCCGCCACCACCTTGCTAAGGCCACTCTGACCGCCGCGCAATGGCGCGACCGCTGGGACGCCACCCGGTACCGGATCAGCGCCAACGGCTCCCCGGATGAGCCGTTCGGCAACCTGACCATCACCGTCACCCCGGCTGGTGAAATCAGTGTCCGGTTGCCCAAACCCTTGGAGCACTTCGCCAACGCGCCACGCGGGCGCTACGTGTTGTCGTGTCCCGCGAAATTTTCGTATCGAGGAGATGAGTGGGCTCAGCGGATCACCGGTGCCAACTCGGTGTCCTACACCATCACCTGCAAGCCCGGCCGAAGCGGCCGGTATCTGACTGCGGCGTGGGCGATCCCCTCGGTGCCCTACTGGGTGGGACGTGACGGCTGCGCCGCTGGCGAGGACGTCTATGTCGGGGGTCCAGTGGTCGGGGTGGATCTCAACGACGGGCATCTCGCGGTGCGCCGCCTGGACGCCCACGGCAATCCGATCGGGGCGGCGCAACGCATCGAGGTCGACCTGTCGGGCAGCGCTTCGCGCCGCGACGCCCAGCTGCGCCACGTCATCACGAAACTGCTGCGCTACACCCAACGGCACGCCATTGGTGCGGTCGCGGTCGAGGACCTCGACTTCGCCGACGCGCGGGCCCTCGGCCGGGAAACCATGGGTCGCGGCGCCCGCGGGAAGCGGTTTCGCCGCA
>NZ_JBYCLE010000387.1:0-2734 GCF_057473765.1 Mycobacterium sp. TH-M106
TCGCCGAAGTGGGGTTGTTCACGAAGGTGGAGGAGCCGTCCGAGCGGTAGAACACATACGCCGGTTGCCACGGCACGTTGTAGCGAGCCCAGATCGCACCGTCGGCGTCGTTGATGTTGGTGAAGTTCAGGTTGTACTTCGAGACGAAGTTCTGCATCGCCGCAACATCGGAGTGGGCCGCGATACCCACGAACGTGACCGCCGGATTAGCGGCCGCCACGTGGCTTACGCCGGGAGCTTCCTCGTTGCAGAACGGGCACCATGGCGTCCAGAACCACAGCACGGATGGCTTGCCCTGCAAGCTCGCTCCGTTGAACGTAGCGCCGCTGAGGGTGGTTCCAGTGAACTGCAGCCGCTCGTCCGCGGCGAGCGCACGCGGAGCGGTGCTCAAACCGAGCACAAGGGCGGCCGCGACCACGCCCATGGCAGACAACCTGGCCACAGGAGAAAGCACCCTGGCCACAGGAGAAAGGCGAATTTTCATCAGAGACCTCCATTGTTGAGGTCTCTATTGTAAGTGAGGTAGGTCACACTGGCCGTGCCGCCAGCTGGCCGCAGGCGCTGCCCGATTCGCCTGCGCTCCAGCTACCGGCCTGCGGCCGCCAGCTGGCCGCAGGCGGCGGCGATCTCGCGGCCGCGGGTGTCGCGCACCGTGCACGACACGCCCTTGGCCCGAACCCGTCTGACGAATTCCCGTTCCACCGGTTTCGGACTGGCGTCGAAGTCGCTGCCCGGCGTCGGATTGAGCGGGATCAGGTTCACGTGCACCAGCGGGCCGAACACCCTGTGCAGCCGCTCGCCCAGCAGATCGGCCCGCCACGGCTGGTCGTTGATGTCGCGGATCAGCGCGTACTCGATCGACACTCGCCGACCAGTCGTATCCGCGTAGTAGCGTGCAGCATCTAGCGTTTCGGCGATCTTCCACCGGTTGTTGACCGGGACCAGGGTGTCGCGCAGTTCGTCGTCGGGGGTGTGCAGCGACACCGCCAACGTCACCCCCAGGTGTTCGTCGGCCAGCTTGCGGATCGCCGGGGCCAGACCGACCGTCGACACCGTCACTGCGCGGGCCGAGATGCCGAAGCCGTGCGGCGGCGGTTCGATGATCCGGCCTACCGCTGCCACCACCCGGGCATAGTTGGCCAGCGGCTCCCCCATGCCCATGAACACCACGTTGGAGAGCCGGCCGTGGTCACCAGGATCACCATCCCGCAATGCGACCGCCGCCGCCCGTACCTGCTCGACGATCTCGGCGCTCGACAGATTGCGGGTCAACCCTTGCTGCCCGGTCGCGCAGAACGGACAGGCCATGCCGCAGCCGGCCTGTGCGGAGATGCACACCGTGTTGCGGTGCGGGTAACGCATCAGCACCGACTCGAACGAGGTGTGGTCCAGCGCCCGCCAGAGGGTTTTGCGGGTCTGGCCGGCGTCGCACTCGATTTCGCCGGCAGCGGTCAGCAACTTCGGGAATAGCGCGTCGGCAACCACGGCGCGTGCCGCCGCGGGCAGGTCCGTCATCTGCTGTGGGTCGGCGATCAGCCGGCCATAGTACTGATGGGCGATCTGGTTGGCCCGAAACGACGGCATCCCCAGCTCAGCGACGACTGTCGCGAGGCCGGCCGTGTCGAGGTCGGCGAAGTGCCGCGGCGGCAGAGCGCGGCGCGGCGCGGCGAACACCAGCTGTTGTTTCACGTCGGGTTCCAGTATGGATGGCGCGGCACCGCGGTCAGGGCAGCAGCGTCAGCACGATCCAGGTGATCACCGCGGACGGCAACAGCCCGTCGATCCGATCCATCAGGCCACCATGGCCGGGCAGCGACCGGCCCATGTCCTTGATGCCCAGGTCACGTTTGACCTGTGATTCGACCAGGTCGCCGAGTGTTCCGGTGATCACCAGCAGCAACCCTAGCGGCAACCCGACCCACCATTGTTTGTCGGGCAGCAGGAAGGTCACCACCACCACCGCGCCGGTGATCCCGAAAAGCAGCGATCCGGCGAACCCCTCCCAGGACTTTTTCGGGCTGATCTCCGGCACCATCGGATGCTTGCCGAACAACACGCCTACCGTATACCCGCCGATGTCGGACAGCACCACCGTCAGCAGCAGACAGAAGACGCGGCCCGCACCGTCCTCCGGGTAAACCAGCAGCGCCCCGAAGGCCATGAACAACGGCACCCAGACGGCGATCAAGACGGTGCCCGAGACGTCGCGCAGGTAGTTGGCCGGGGAGTGCGACAGGCCCTGGTCGACCAGACGCCAGATCATGCAGACGACCACGGTCCCGCCCAACCCACCCAGCGCACCTGCTGCGCCGAACGGCCAGGTCAACCAGACCATCGCCTGCCCACCGAACAATAGCGGCACAAACGGCACACGGTAGCCGGCTTCACGCAGCCGCCGGGTCAGCTCGTGGGTGGCGATCGGGGTTGCCACCGCCAACGTCACCACCCACAGAAGCGGAGCCAGCAGCAGGATCGCGACGAGCATGCCGCCCAGCAGCGCGCCGACGACGATCGCAGCAGGCAGATTGCGCCCCGCCCGAGACTTCTTGCGGCGCTGCCGCCCCCAGCCGCCCGTCGACTCCGAAGCCGGAGCTCCTACGTCGGAGTCGTTGTCTGCCACGAGGATTGGCTGCTGAACGGTCAGCTAGACCTCCAGCAGCTCGCCTTCTTTGTGTTTGACGAGTTCGTCGATCTGGTTGACGTAGTGGTGGGTGGTCTTGTCCAGGTCCTTCTC
>NZ_JBYCLE010000388.1:0-1635 GCF_057473765.1 Mycobacterium sp. TH-M106
TGTCTCGGACGCCGACCACGGCCCGCAGGCTGGCGGCGATGAGAAGGTCGCCAAGCCCTGCATACCACAGCTGGATGGGGCGTATCGCGACGGGATCTCCACGAACCCAGTCGAGCCCTGCGGGGCCAAGCAGAACCACCACCGTCCACAGACCTACGGTGACGACAAGCGGCGTTGAATGCGTCATACCTCTTTCCTCCCTACCGTGAATAAAATCCTGGTCGCGTCCCCTTCCTTTTATCCTCGGCTCGCACCGCTTTTGCTGCATCCGCCAACATCGCCCCCATCGTTTCTCGGCAAGGCTCACAGTAACGACCGAGCGCGGGCTGACCGCAACGTTCACAGGCTATCGTCAGATGGGGGTGGTTGCGGACCAACAGATACCCTTCGCGAATCCATTCCTCAATGACTTCGGTCGACACGTCCAGATGCGCGGCCAGTTGAAACACGGTGCACGCAGGCTCCTGCTTCAAATACGCACGTGCTTTCTCAAAGAGCGCGTTTTCCTCGCGCTGACACCTCGGACACAGTGTCCGGCGCACAGGCGCATACAACACCCCACAGCGCGGACAGGTTTCAAGGTTCAAGGTTCTCCCCCCTCTCCGTGGTCTCTTTTCATTGTGCCATGCCTGCACGGCTTAGAACGGACATTTTGGGGACATCTCACAGACCTCCCCCACTTCCCCCACCGGGATGTGCTATGGTGAACACCAAACAAGAGACCACAGAGAAGGGTGTATCACGCTATGAACATCACCGTACTCGGCGGAGCCGAGATTGGAGCGACTTGCCTTTGGTTTCGAACCGCGACGACCGAGTGGCTGGTCGATGCGGGCACGCGCATGGACGAACGCGACCCGCTCCCGGCCCTGTCCCTCTTAGAAGAGGGTCATGCCAACATCCAGGCCATCTTTATCACGCATGCCCATCAAGATCACATCGGGGCCTTACCGCTCGTCTCCAGCCTGTATCCGAACGCCCCCGTCTACATGACTCAAGCCACGCTCGACATCGCTCGGGTCATGCTCGCCGATGCGCTGCACCTCAGCCAACTCGAAGGCCATGCCCGCGTCTTTACAGAGGCACAGCTTGAGGGCCTGTGGGATCGCGTGCGAGTCATGGGCCAAGACAAGGCGTTTCGCTTTGAGAACGTGCGCGTCTCCACGTATTCCGCAGGACACATTCTCGGCGCGGTGGCGCTGGGCTTCGAGACCGCCGACGAAGGCAGCGTGCTCTTTACCGGGGATTATTCCGTCGCGCCAGGACGCCTCATCGGCGGACTTCGCCTCCCCCACGGCACCCACTACGACGCCGTCCTGACCGAATCGACCTACGGTTCACGCCTGCACAGCCCTCGTGCTCAGCAGGAGAGCGACCTCGTCGAGCAGGTCTCTGCCGTCCTCGACCAAGGCGGCTTTGTCCTCATCCCCGCCTTCGCCGTCGGACGCGCTCAGGAAGTGCTCATCATCCTCCAGAATGCCCTGCGCTATCGCAAAGACCTTCGCCCGTTCCCGCTCGTCGTCGACGGCTTGGTCCGACGCATCTGCCCCATCTACGAGTCGTATCCACACCTCCTGCACGGCTCGGCCAAACGGACCCTGCACACGAAAGGCCGCTTGTTTGCCCCGGAAGACA
>NZ_JBYCLE010000389.1:0-8322 GCF_057473765.1 Mycobacterium sp. TH-M106
AAGCGGAGGCTGTCTTGCTGTCGGTGGATGACCTCGAGGGCATGGAGATGACGTTGGAAATCCTCGGTGATACCGATGCTGTCGCACGTGTCGCAGAAAGCTTGGCAACCCTGAGACGCGGCGAGTCCGGCGCAAGCCTGGCTACCATGCGCCAAGACCTGGCGCGGCGCCGGGTCACCGGCGGGTGACCGAACCGGCGCAGCGCTACGAGATCCGTTTCCAGCCTGCCGCACGCCGGGCCATTGCTCAGCGCCTTCCGGAAGCTGTCGCCGCCGCAGTGTTGGAGTTTTGCGATGCCCCGGACTGGCGGTCAATCCCCAGCGAGTCGGCAAACCGCTGCTCGGCCCTCTCGCCGGATGTTACGGCGCTCGCCGCGGGCACCTATCGCATCGTCTACCAGATCGACGAGAACGGCCACGTTGTCCACGTTCTCGCTATTGATCACCGCTCGCAGATTTACCGCCGCCGACGACGGTGACCTGCGTCGATCTGGCGCTTGCGATCGAGGTCGCCACGAGACGGTGGTCGCATGCCGGCAATGCGGTTGGTTACACCGACCACTCCTGCTACCGGCAGTCTCCACCGTTTCCCATGATTTCGGTCATTGCGAAATCGGCGATAGAAGCTCATAGTTGACGGCGAGTAGGCGATATGTCGCTTCGGCCCGCCGGTCACAGGTGACGAGCGCCAGCTTGTGCTTGCGGGCAGCTGCACCCACCAGGCCGTCGTACAGAGCGCCGCCGGCCAAGCCCGCTACGGCTAACTCTCGCAGTAGTTCCTTTGTATCCGTTGCGGACAGGAAGCGAGACTCGGGAAAATTCTTCTCCTCCAGGCGAAGTGCCGCAGCTGGATTAAGGCGCTGTGGCGGCGGCAGTCGGGTGAGTACCGACAGCAGTTCTACCGCGGCATGCCCCGACATCCCACGGCGGCATGCGAGGAGCCGGGCTCTGGCGGCCAGATGGAATGGGTTCTCACGCTGCACCAGTGCAAGTGCCGCACTGGTGTCGACCAGCACGTGTTCAGCGCTGGTCGGCAAGCCGGAACTCCCTGACCGCGTCGGCGTCAACCTCTCGGCCGCCGCTGGGTAGCAGCAGAAGCCCGTCCTGTTCGATGAGGTTGTCGGCTGCCACGCTTTCGATGCGGACAGCGGCGCCGTCCAGGGAAATCTCCACCTCGCCCGCGGTAATGCCCGACTGCTCGCGAAGCGACTTTGGGATCACCAAACGTCCAGCACGATCGATGGTAGTGCGCATGCCAGCATCCTACCATTATTCTGGTATCGATATCCAGGCAGATTCCAGTGAACGTCGCAGCACCGAGGCGATGTCGCCCCCCGTTTTGATCAGTCCCAGTTTGCTGGCACACCAAAGGCGTCGGCGAGCCCTCGGTGGCCGAGGTCGGTGAGCACCACCGCGCGACGCTGGTTGATGCGGCGGATCCAGTCCAGGTCGAACATGCGCTGGGTAAGCGCGGCCCCCAGGGGGCCGGCGAGGTGGTGGCGCTGTTCAGACCAGTCCACGCAGT
This sequence comes from Mycobacterium sp. TH-M106, assembly GCF_057473765.1. NCBI lineage: Bacteria > Bacillati > Actinomycetota > Actinomycetes > Mycobacteriales > Mycobacteriaceae > Mycobacterium > Mycobacterium sp. TH-M106. Next base: position 1,525 of record NZ_JBYCLE010000389.1, read on the forward strand.
AGCGGATCATCGGCTGCTTGCGGCTCAGGGCAGCCAGGTCTATCCCGAACGCGGCCAGCGTTTCTCGTCCAGTCGATGTCAGTCGGTAGGTCAGGTCGGCGCCGCGCGCCGACAGCTGGTCGGTGTCGGCTTCGTCGAGGTGGTAGCGCCCGTCGCCGCCGGTGAGCAGGCCCTGCTCGAGCAGCGCCGTCATGACGGCCACGCCCAACCGCCCGGCGAGGTGGTTGTAGCATGTGCGTGCCCGGCGCAGGGCGTGCGCACGCGTGCCCTGGCGCAACGAGCGGATCGGCTCGGGCGGAGAGATTCGGGCGAGTGCTTCCAGAGCTTCGGCCACCCCAGGACCGGCCAGGCGGAAGTAGCGAGCCCGACCCTGACGCTCGACGCGGAGCAACCCGGCGTCCACGAGTCGGGCGAGATGCTCGCTGGCGGTAGAGGCGGCTACTCCGGCCTCGGCGGCCAGCACGCCGGCCGGCAGCGCGCGCCCGTCGAGCAAGGCCATCAACACACGTGCGCGAGCACGCTCGCCGACCAGCGCGGCAACGCTGGCGATATCAGCGTCACCATGCCCGGCGAACGCGACAGCGGGATGGGTGAACATGTCATCCACGATAGGTCGCGGATATTTCGGTGCCAGCCGAAGTAAGTCGGCATCATGATGGGCCTCATGGGCGCAAAGATCGATACTGACCGGTTTCCGGAGTGGCAACCCTTCCGGGATGCGGTTGCGCAGCATCGGCCCGACGCTGGCACGTGGTGTGAAGCCTGGACAGTGCGCGACCTTGTCATCCATATCACCGGAGGAGCCGAAGAACTCGCTCGGGTGCTGGGCAAACATCTCGAAGGCGAAAGTGTTGACACGCGCGGCCTTCATGAGCGCGAGGCCCCGCTGCGTGCCTTGAACGACACCGATCTGTGGGAGGCGCTGCACGCCAGGATGGCCTTCTTCAACGAGGTGGCAGCAGCGGCCGACGACGTCCCCGCCAATACCGATGTTGCCTGGGCCGGCCGCACGATGAAGGTGCCGTGGTTCGCCGAACACGTGCGAGAGGAGCTGGTCCTACACGGCTGGGACATCACCGGCGATGACGCGGCGGCACAGGCGCGACTGGCCCAACCGTGGATGACGACCCACAGTGTGGTCGCGGTGGGCCGGCCGCTGCTGGCTAAAGGAGCTCAGCGGCTCGACCTTGCACCCGGCGAGCGATTCGAGGCCCGGCTGCGTGTCAGCGGAGCCCGGGACGTCTTGGTGACGGCTGAAAACTATTCTTCGTCAATGGAATTGGTGAATCCGGACGGCCCGGCGACATTGGAAACCGATGAGGCCGCACGTGTCCTGCTGTTGTGGGGACGGCGGCCAGCTGACCCGTCGCGGATTCACAGTCGAGTCGGACCCGACGCTCTCGGGCGTGTTCGCCGACTGCTCAGCGGCTACTGAAGCGACCAGCGTTCGCTAGCTGCCCCTGCGCACGCCGTAACCGGTTGAGCACCGCGGTGGTGCTGTTCACGTTATCAACCATCATCACTTCCATATCGCGCCAACGTCTTCCATCCGTTCACCTGTGACTTTGCGTACCGTTACCTGTATAGGTATGTTGGCGGTGATGGGCCAACGAAGCCAATCCCGTCCTGACATCAGCCAAGCGGCTGTCGACTCACCCAAGGTCGGGCGATGGGTGAAGGTTCTCGACCAGACTCGCTGCATCGGCTGCCACGCGTGTAGCACCGCATGTAAGAGCGAGAACGAGGTTCCGCTGGGTGTGAACCGGACCTACGTCAAGTCCGTGGATGTCGGCAAGTTCCCGGATGCGCGCCGCGCGTTTCAGGTGACGCGATGCAATCAGTGCACCGACGCACCGTGCGTGACCGCCTGTCCCACCCGGGCGATGTACAAGCGGCCCGACGGGATCGTCGACTTCGACAAGAGCATCTGCATCGGCTGCAAAGCGTGCATGGCCGCATGCCCCTATGACGCCATCTTCATCAACCCGGAAGACCACTCCGCGGAGAAGTGCAACATGTGCGCCCACCGCCTCGACGTCGGGCTGGAACCGGCCTGCGTGACGGTCTGCCCCACCGAGGCGATTCTTGTCGGAGACCTGCAGGATCCTTCGTCTAAGGTCGCCGAACTCATCAATCGTCGGCCTGCTCTGGTGCGACGACCGGAGAAGGAAACCGGGCCGGGGGTGTTTTACCTCGGCGCCCACCAGGCCACCCTGGACCCGCTGGCGGCGCGGCGGCCGGACGGCGGCCTCTATGCGTGGGCGACACAGGGGCCCGCCGATCCGCAACTGGTGGCGGCCGGTCACCCAGCGGGTGTGGTCTCCTCGGCGGCAGCTCTGGTGTCCTACGACGTCCCGCATCGCGCACCGTGGGGGTGGCGGGTGAGTCTCTACACATGGACCAAGAGCCTTGCCGCCGGCCTGCTGATGGTAGCGGTCGCCCTGACGCTGATCGGCGAAAACAACTGGAACGATCCGTTGACACGGTGGATCGCACCCCTTGGTTCGCTGGCGTTTCTGGCGATCACCGGCATCCTGTTGACCTGGGATCTGAAGCACCCCTTTCGCTTCTACCTGATCTTCACCCGACACCAGTGGCGCAGCTGGCTGGTGCGCGGGGCATTCATGCTCGGCGGCTACGGCGCGATCCTCGGCGTGTATCTGCTGGCCGTCATCTTCAGTATGGGATGGCTGCAACGGGCCAGCGGAATCGTCGCAGTGCCCTTGGCGCTGGTCACCGCGTACTACACCGCTTTTCTGTTCGCCCAGGCCAAAGCACGCGACTTATGGCAAAGCGCTTTGCTTCCCGTGCATCTGACGCTGCAGTCGGTATTAGCCGGCGCGGCCGGCCTGCTGCCGTTTCTGCTGGCCACCGGTTATGCCCCGCACCGTGCCTTGGTCGCCACCGAGATCATTATGGCGGTCGCCGCCGCGCACATTCTGGTGGTGTGGGCCGAGGTGGCGATGCCGCACGTCACCGCCCACGCAGACCTGGCGATCCACGAGATGGTCCGGGGCCGGTTCGCGCCGTTCTTCTGGGTCGGCATCGGCGGTGTCGCGGTGGCGGTTGCCGCGCCGTGGATCGGTTGGCCCGCGGTACCGTGCGCGCTGATCGGACTGCTTGCCCACGAGCACGCCTACATCCAGGCCGGGCAGGCGGTTCCGCTGGCCTAGGACGACCTATGCCTGATCTAGGCCGGTTCGAGAAAGGAAACGCACAGCGATGCGAAAGCGTGCAGCACCGGAGATCGACCAGCTCGCCAGGCGGGTGTCGGCGGCCCGGCACGCCGTCGAACAGCGCGGCGAGACCTTCTATCAAGGCCCCAGCGCGGCCCATCTGGCGTCGTTTCCACCCAAAGAACGCTGGGACAACTGGACGGAGCTGGATTCCCGGTCCTGGCCGCGGCGCGTCGAGCACAGCTACATGCTGGTGCCGACGACGTGTTTCAACTGTGAATCGGCTTGCGGGCTTTTGGCCTACGTCGACCGGGACTCGCTGCACGTCCGCAAGTTCGAAGGCAACCCCGAACATCCCGGGTCGCGGGGGCGAAACTGCGCCAAGGGTCCGGCGACTATCAACCAGGTCACCGATCCCGACCGGATCCTCTACCCGCTCAAACGCGTTGGCCCTCGCGGCGGCGGACAGTGGCAGCGCGTCAGCTGGGACGAGGCACTCGATGCGCTGGCGCAACGCCTGCGCGCCGCGATCACCGAGAACCGGCAGAACGAGATCATGGTGCACATCGGACGCCCCGGTGAGGACGGCTACACGGAACGGGTGCTGGCCAGCTGGGGGGTGGACGGCCACAATTCGCATACCAACGTCTGCTCAAGCGGAGGCCGCGCCGGCTATCAGTTCTGGATGGGCATCGATCGGCCCAGCCCCGACCACGTCAACGCCAAGGTGATCTACCTGATCAGTTCGCATCTGGAGACCGGGCACTACTTCAACCCGCACGCGCAGCGGATCACCGAGGCCCGGGCGAACGGCGCCAAGGTGATCGTGCTCGACACCCGGTTGTCCAACACCGCCACCCACGCCGATTATTGGCTTTCGCCGAAACCCGGCAGCGAGGCCGCGATCAACTTGGCCATTGCCCGACACCTCATCACCACCGACTGCTATGACCGGGAATTCGTTCGCCGTTGGTGGAACTGGGAGGAGTACCTGCAAGCCTGCGCGCCCGAACTGCCCCCGGCCTTCGCCTCCTTCGAAGCCGAGCTTCGGCGCCTATACGACGCGTACACCTTCGACTTCGTCGCCGCGGAATCGGGAATCGCCGCGGAGACGCTGCGGGCGATCGCCGAGACGGTGGCCCAGGCCGGCACCCGGTTCGCGGCGCACTGCTGGCGGTCGGCCGCGGCCTCCAATCTCGGCGGATGGCAGGTGTCGCGGACGTTGTTCTTGTTGTCGGCGCTGCTCGGCGCGGTGGGTACCGAGGGCGGCACGTTTCCCAATGCCTGGAATAAGTTTGTCCCCAAGCCAATTCACACGCCACCGGATCCGGCGGTGTGGCAGGGCCTGAGCTGGCCACTAGAATATCCGTTGGCCCAGAACGAAATGTCGTTCCTGCTTCCGCATCTGATCAAAGACGGCCGTGGTCGCCTCGACGTCTACTTCAACCGGGTGTACAACCCGGTGTGGAACAACCCGGACGGCTTGTCGTGGATGGAGGTGCTCACCGATGAGCAGGCCGTCGGCTGCTACGTCGCATTGACCCCGACGTGGAGCGAGTCGGCGTATCTGGCCGACTGGGTGCTGCCGATGGGACATGCCTCCGAGCGGCACGACAGCCACTCCTACGAGCAGTACGACGGGCAGTGGATCGGGTTTCGGCAGCCCGTGCTGCGCACCGCGCGGCAGCGGTTGGGCGAGTCGATCACCGACACCCGCCAAGTTAACCCGGGCGAGGTGTGGGAGGAGAACGAGTTTTGGGTCGAGTTGTCCTGGCGGATCGACCCGGACGGCAGCTTGGGCATCCGGCAATACCACGAGTCGCGAGCCCGGCCCGGCGAAAAGCTCACCGTCGACGAGTATTACGGTTGGATGTTCGAGAACTCCGTGCCAGGCCTGCCCGAGCGTGCGGCGCAGGAAGACTTGACTGCCCTGGAGTTCATGCGCCGTTACGGGGCATTCGAGATCGCACGGGGTGTCGGCGCGGTGCACGAGCACGAGGTTCCCGCCCAGGAGTTGGTGGATCCGCATGTCAACGCCACCGGCCGGGTATACACCGCCGCACCTGAAGACGACGCCGTCAATGTGGTTCCGATCGCCTCGCCCGAACCCGACACGCAGGGACGGCGGGCGGTCGGGGTGCGCGTGGACGGCAAGATTCTGCGGGGATTGCCGACCCCGTCGGGTCTGCTCGAGTTCTATTCGTCGACGCTTGCGGCATGGGGTTGGCCCGAGCACGCGCTGCCCGGCTACATCAAAAGCCACGTCCACCCCGACTACCTCGCCGCCGATCAGGTCGTGCTGTTGTCGACGTTTCGGCTGCCCACCCAGGTGCACACCCGAACGGCGAACTCCAAATGGCTCGACGAGCTGGCGCACACCAACCCGGTGTGGATCCATCCCGCCGACGCGCAGCGGTTCGGCGTCGCGCGCACCGGGGATCTGGTGCGGGTGGAGACCGCGATCGGGTATTTCGTCGCCAAAGCCTGGGTCACCGAGGCCATCCGCCCCGGCGTGGTGGCCTGCAGCCACCACATGGGCCGCTGGCGCACCGCCGAGCAGGGCGGCGGCGCGGGCGCGATGATGGCCACCGTCACCCTGGACCGCGACGAGTCCGGGTGGTCGATGCGACGGCTGCGGCCGGTCTCGCCGTACCGCAGCGACGACCCCGACACGCAACGCATCTGGTGGGGCGAGACCGGGGTGCACCAGAACCTGACGTTTGCGGTGCAGCCGGATCCGATCTCCGGCATGCACTGCTGGCACCAGGCGGTGCGGGTGCGCCCGGCCGGCGCCGGCGACCGGGCCGGCGACATCAGCGTCGACACCGCCAAAGCGCGAGAGGTGTACCGGCAATGGCTGGCGATGACACGCGACGCGAGAACCGTCTCACCCGACGGGACACGGCGCCCCAGTTGGCTGCTGCGGGTGCTCAAACCCACGGAGGACGCATGCCACATCCCGGCACCGTGACCCGCGCGACTCCCGCGGCCTCGGCGGCCCCGCCGCGAGCCGAACTGATCCGCGCGCTCGGCGCGGTGGCCTACAGCCCGCCGCCGGCGACCGACCGGCTCACCGCCGCGCTGGGCCTTCCGGCGTTCAGCGCCGCCGACCACACCGCGGCGTTCGTGCTGTCGGCGCCGCCGCACGCGGCCATCCACCTCGGCGCCGAGGGCAAGCTGGGCGGCCACGGGCTGGACCGGGTCGAGGGCTTCTGGCGCGCGGCCGGCTGCGATCCGCCGGCCGACGCCGATCATCTCGGGGTGCTGCTGATGTGCTACGCGGACATGGCGCACGACGGCAGCTCCGGCCCGGCGCTGCGCGTCGCCGAGAGCCTGTTCGGTGAGCACATCTGGTGCTGGGCGCCCGGCTATCTGCGGGCCGTCGCGGCGCTGGGCGTCACCGCGGCGACGGACTGGGCGGAGCTCACCGCGGCGGTGCTGGCCGAGGAGCACCGCCGAACGGCACCGGCCGCCCGGCTGCCGCTGGCGCTGCGCAACGCACCCGGGCCGCTCGATCCCGACTGCGACGCCGACGAGCTGCTCGACGCGGTGGTCAGCCCGGTCAGGTGCGGGTTCGTGCTGACCCACCAGTCGTTGGCGGCCGGGGCGGCCGCCGTCCAGG
>NZ_JBYCLE010000390.1:0-4921 GCF_057473765.1 Mycobacterium sp. TH-M106
CGGTGATATCGGCGCCGCTGGTGTAGAGCGCCGTCATCGTCTCGCCGGTGATGTTGGTGTGGGTCAGCACCGCCCCCTTCGGGCGACCGGTGGTGCCCGAGGTGTACATGATCAGCGCCGGCGCGTCGTCAGCGATGTCCACCGGCTGATGCGGTTCTCCCGCCTCGCCGATCAGGTCCTCGTAAGCCCAGCACGCGGGCAACATATCCGCACCACAGTCACCGGCCACGATGATCTCCGGGACGCTCGAAAGCGATGGTTCGATCTCCCGAACGCCGGTAGCCACCGATGCCAGCACGGCTTCGGTGACCACGACGCGGGGGTCGCAGTCTCGCACCAGAAACGCGAGTTCGGTTGGTGTCAACCGGAAGTTGACCGGGACGGCGATCGCCCCGAGCATGTTGGCCGCCAGCACCGCCTCGACGAACTCGGTGCGGTTGAGCATCAGAATCATCACCCGCTCGCCGAAGCCGACACCGCGGCGGGCCAGCGCGTCGGCCAGCGCCGCGACCCGGGCACGCAGCTGCGCCCACGTGATGGTCTCACCCAGAAACCGCAACGCCGGCGCGTCCGGCTGCATCAGCGCATGCCGGTCGAGCTGGTTGATCCAGTTCTGCCGGCGGGAGCGGTAGGGCTGTGCGGCGGCGTCGAGTTCCGGGGTGTGGTGCGTAGTCAACTCACGGCTCCCGCTTCGCGGCGGCCAGCTGTTCGGCGCGCCGTTTGAGGTTGTCGGCCAGGTAGTCCAGGGCATTGTTGACGGCCTTCTTCACCATCGGCTTGGGTACCGGCAGCTGGGTTTCGACGTCCATGTCGACCGTCAGCAGCGCGCTAGCACCCATCTGCACCACCGAGAACAACTGCTCCTGCTTGGTGAACAGCTCGCCCTGCTGCATCACGGTCTGGATCTGGGTGGCGCTGGGGTAGTAGACCGCCTGGATGTAGCTGCCCTGGAAGCCGGAGACCGACGCATCCAGCCGCAGCTGACTGGGCCGGCCGTCGTCATAGCGAGCCAGCACCCACAGCGCTTCGACTTCGTCGTTCCACTGCGGGTAGGACTCGAAGTCGGCGACGATGGCCATGATGGTGGCGGCGTCGGCGGCAACTTCGACGGTCTTGCTGACGATCGGCACCGCCCGAGCATATCCAGATCACGTCCGCGTTATCGTCGAGTTCCTCGACGGTGTGCCCGGCGACTAGCCGATGCAGGCGGTGGCCAGCAGCGAGCGGATGCCCGCAGGTATGGGCACCGGACGGCGGCTGGTGCGGTCGACGTAGACGTGCACCCAGTGCCCGAGCGCGGCCAGCGGCTCTGCGCTGTCGCCGCCGTCTTCGGCGCCACCGTCTGAGAACACGCCGAGTCGGTAGGTGACGCTGGTGCGCCCGAGCCGGGTGACCGCCAGGCCCACCGCCAGCCGCTGCGGGAAGCCCAGCTCGGCGAAGTAGCGACAGCCCGACTCGGCGACGATGCCCAATTCGGGCATGGTGACCGGGTCGACGCCGGCGTTGGCGGCGATCCAGCCGTTGATGGCGGTGTCGAACAGCTGGTAGTGCACCGCGTTGTTGAGGTGGCCGAACATGTCGTTGTCGGCCCAGCGGGTGTCCACCGGCCAGCGCACCGGGAAGTCACGGCTGGTCAGGCCTGCGGGCGCGGGCGGAACCGAGGCAGCCATGGTTGTATTCCAGCATGGTGACCATCCGCGGCGCCGTGCTGGAGCGGATCGGGGCGCCGCGGCCGTACACCGACTCGCGGCCGCTGACGGTGGGGCAGCTGGAGCTGGCGCCACCCGGCGACGGTGAACTGCTGGTCCGCATTGAAGCCGCCGGCGTCTGCCACTCCGACCTGTCGGTGGTCAACGGCGACCGGGTACGGCCGGTGCCGATGCTGCTCGGCCACGAAGCCTCCGGGATCGTGGAGCAGGCCGGTAACGGCGTCACCACCGTGGCGCCCGGGCAGCGGGTGGTGTTGACGTTTCTGCCGCGGTGCGGCCACTGTCCGGCCTGCGCCACCGGCGGCGTGACACCGTGCCAGCCGGGCAGTGCCGCCAACGCCGCCGGCACCCTGCTCGACGGCGGGGTGCGGCTGAGCCGATCCGGCCGACCGGTCTATCACCACCTCGGGGTCTCCGGATTCGCCACCCGCGCGGTGGTCAGTCAGGCCAGCGCGGTGGCGGTGCCCGACGACGTTCCGCCGCCGGTCGCGGCGCTGCTTGGTTGCGCGGTGCTGACCGGCGGCGGCGCGGTGCTCAACGTGGGCCGCCCGACACCGGGTCAGACCGTCGCCGTCGTCGGCCTCGGCGGTGTCGGCATGGCGGCGGTGCTGACCGCATTGGCACACGACGACGTCGACGTCATCGCGGTCGACCGACTGCCGGAAAAACTCGCCGCAGCAAGCCTTCTCGGCGCCCAGCGTGCCTACACCCCGGAGCAGGCCGTCGATGCGGGCGTCCGCGCAACGGTGGTGATCGAGGCGGCCGGCCATCCGGCCGCACTGCAGACCGCGATCGAGCTGACCGCTCCCGGCGGTCGCACCGTCACCGTGGGATTGCCGCGGCCGGACGCTCGGATCAGCGTGTCGCCATTGGGCCTTGTCGCCGAAGGCCGGTCACTGATCGGCAGCTACCTGGGCTGCGCGGTGCCGGCCCGCGACATCCCCCGGTTCGTCGCGTTGTGGCGGGCGGGCCGGCTGCCGGTGCAGGCCCTGGTATCGGCCACCACCACGCTAGACGACATCAACGGCGCCATGGACCACCTGGCCGACGGCGCCGCGGTGCGCCAGCTCGTCACGTTCGGCGGGCACTGAATTCGGTATCGGCCCGGCCGCGGCGACGGTGTGATTAACTGCACAGATGGGCAAGCTGGCGCTCTTCCTGGCGGCTACTGCGGCGACCGCCGCGGCGCTGTCACCGATGGACACCACAACCGCCGCGGCCGCTCCGTCGGACACCAACGGCGGAATCCAGGTCCCGCTGGTGTCTGCCCTGCGAAGCTGCGATTTCGGCCGTCTCCTCAACCCCTTCTGGGGGAAGCCCTCCACCGGCCAGGGCGAGGCCGTCATCCGCAAAACCGGGAACACCGTGGTCGCCGAGGTGCACTTCGTGAACACTCGCGAGCTCGGCGTGCACTACGACGTCGGGCTGATCCAACTACCCCGGCCGCCCTCGCCGCCGTCGTGCGGTCCCGGAGACCCGGGGACGGCTTTCGTCGGCATGGACACCGACGCGGCCGGCCGGGGCTCGGTCACTCTCCAGGACGCGATCCGACCGGGAACGACGGGCGTGTGGATCAAGATCGACCGCCCAAGCCCACGTTCCCAGGACCCGATGGAGTTGTACAGCAGTAGCTTCATCGCCCGCATATAGCGCCGAGCGGTTCGGTCACAGCCGCGACTGCGCGCCGAGCGCGGTGTCGCTGCGCCGCAGCCCACGGATGATCGCCTCCTGGGTAAACGATGCGACGAGGTTGCCCTCCTCGGTGTGAATCTGCCCGCGCACGTACGACATACCGGCGCCGACTTGGGTGCTTTCGTGCGAGTAGAGCAGCCAGCCCGCCCAAGAGACCGGTTCGTGGAAGCTGACGCTGCTCGTCATCGGCGCGGTGGACACCGTCAGGTGTGCCTGGCTGGTGCCGATCCCCGGGTGCGCGCGCATGGTGGTGGAGATCCCCAGGTGCCCGGTGAAGTACGCCAGCAGCGCCTTGGCCAGATCGTCGCGGTCGGGGATGGTGTCGTAGCGCAGCCACGCGTACAGTTCCGGCGGCCCGACCTCGTCGGGGCTGTTGACGTCGACGACGTCCACCAGCCGCAGGTCGCGACCGATCATTCCCATAGCGCAGACGTTCGCGTCGGCAGGGGCCGCGACGTCGGGCCGGGAGAGCTGGTGGCGGATCACGTCGGCGGTGGGGATGTCGGCGAGCACCGTCACGGTGACGCAGCGCCGGCCGTTCTGCTGCGCAGTCACCACCGCGGTGGCGGTGGACCGGCCTTCGTGCACGACGTCGATGTCGAGTTCGACCGCCGGGCCGACCGTCACCACCCGGGTGAACACCGCGTGTGCCGAACGGACCGACTTGTCCGGAAACCGTTTGGCCACAGCGACAATCGCCTGTCCCAGCAGCTGGGTGCCTTCCACCACCTGCCGGCCATCGTCTCCGGCGACACCGGTCTGGCCGGTGAAACGGTCGGATCCGACGGGCACCACGTCGAACAAGTCCAGCAGGCCGGTGACCGACCATTGCGCTTGCTCAGCTTCTCCTGCCATCCGACGAGCTTGACACGCACGTCAGGTCGCGTCGATCACCAGGGCCGCAAACCGGTCGATGGTTTCGCGCGCATGGGCCAGGCTGTCGCCTGGCAACGGCACCTGCACCCAGGTCACCCCGACCGCAGTCAACTTCTCCAAGCCGGTCAGGTAGGCGTCGGCGTTGAAGCCGTCGTCAGCGGGACTGCCGCCGGCAGAGTTGGTGAAGACCACGTCGATGTCCGAGGCGTCCCGGTCCGACGCGTCGAAGCGGCGCCGCAGGTCGTCGATGCCGGCGACCAGTCGCTCGAGCGAGTCGATGGTTGCGGTGCGGGCGGCGTGCGCCAGCCCCGGCGGCGCCGGGAACGGGCACCAGCCGTCGCCGTACGCGACCACTCGCCGGCGCGCGGCCGCGGTGTTGCCGCCGATCCAGATCGGCGGCCGGCTGACCGGCCGCGGGTGCGCGGTGACGCCGCGGGCGGTGAAGTGCCGCCCTTCGACGGTGACATCGTCTGTGGTCCAGATCGCCTGGATGACCTCGAGGGCTTCGTCGAAGAGGTCGGTGCGTTCGTCGTAATCGACGCCGAGGGCCGCGAATTCTCCCTTGAGGTAGCCGACTCCGGCGGCGAGGGTGAACCGGCCGCCGGAGAGCAGATCCAGCGTCGCACCGGACTTGGCCACCACGA
>NZ_JBYCLE010000391.1:0-4849 GCF_057473765.1 Mycobacterium sp. TH-M106
GGAAACTCGCTGGGGCTGCCCAACATCGGCGGCGAGACAGTCTTCGACGCCTGCTACGCCGGCAACCCGTTGGTCAACGCGCTGTGTGTCGGCGTGCTGAAAAAAGAGGATCTGCACCTGGCGTTCGCGTCCGGCGTCGGCAACAAGATCATCCTGTTCGGCGCCCGAACCGGCCTCGACGGCATCGGCGGCGTGTCGGTGCTGGCGTCGGAGACCTTCGGCGGCGACGAGGGCGGCGCCGCCGGCCGCAAGAAACTGCCGTCGGTTCAGGTCGGTGACCCGTTCACCGAGAAGGTGCTCATCGAATGCTGCCTGGAGTTGTACGCAGCAAACCTCGTGGTCGGCATCCAGGATCTCGGTGGTGCCGGGCTATCCTGCGCTACATCGGAATTGGCGTCTGCTGGTGACGGCGGAATGAGCATCGAGCTGGACAAGGTACCGCTGCGCGCCGCCGACATGACCCCGGCGGAGGTGCTCTCCAGCGAGTCGCAGGAGCGGATGTGCGCGGTGGTCGCTCCGGCGAACGTCGAAAAGTTCTTGGCGGTGTGCCGCAGATGGGACGTGCTGGCCACGGTGATCGGCGAGGTCACCGACGGCGACCGGCTGCAGATCACCTGGCACGGTGAGACCGTCGTCGACGTGCCGCCGCGTACCGTCGCACACCAGGGGCCGGTTTATCATCGCCCGCTCGCCCGGCCGGAGGCCCAGGCCGCGCTGAACGCCGACACCTCGGCCAGGCTCCCGCGTCCGTTAACCGGCGAGGAACTGCGCGCGACTTTGCTTGCGCTGCTGGGTAGCCCGCATCTGTGCAGCCGCGCGTTCATCACCGAGCAATACGACCGCTACGTCCGCGGCAACACCGTGCTGGCCGAACACGCCGACGGCGGGGTGCTGCGCGTCGACGAAGCCACCGGGCGTGGCATCGCGATCTCCACCGACGGATCGGGGCGCTACACCGCCCTGGACCCTTACACCGGCGCCCAGCTCGCGCTGGCTGAGGCGTACCGCAACGTCGCCGTCACCGGCGCCACCCCGGTGGCCGTCACCAACTGCCTCAACTTCGGCTCCCCGGAGGACCCCGGCGTCATGTGGCAGTTCGCCGAGGCGGTGCGCGGCCTGGCCGACGGCTGTGTGGCCCTCGGGATTCCGGTCACCGGCGGCAACGTCAGCTTCTACAACCAGACCGGTACGACGCCGATTCACCCCACCCCGGTCATCGGCGTACTCGGCGTTCTCGACGACGTCAGCCGCCGCCTCCCGACTGCCATGGGCGCCGAGCCGGGGGAGACGCTGATGCTGCTCGGCGACACCCGCGACGAGTTCGACGGCTCGGTCTGGGCCCAGGTGACCGCGGACCACCTGGGCGGTCTACCGCCTAAGGTCGACCTGTCCCGGGAGAAGCTGCTGGCTGACGTGCTGTGCGCGGCGTCGCGTGACGGCCTGGTTTCCGCGGCGCATGATCTGTCCGAGGGCGGACTGGCCCAAGCCCTCGTCGAATCCGCACTCGCTGGCGAAACCGGTTGTCGCATAGTGGTTCCCGAAGGATTTAGTACAGGAACAGGTCCGTTCACCTTTCTCTTCTCCGAATCTGCCGGCCGGGTGCTGGTGGCGGTCCCGCGTACCGAGGAGAGCCGATTCCGGGCGATGTGCCATGCACGCGGACTGCCCGCCGTGCGCATCGGCGTCGTAGACCAGGACTCAGACGCCCTGGAAGTGCAGGGCTTGTTCAGCGTGTCCCTGCAGGAATTACGCGATACCTACGAGGGTGTGCTGCCAGGATTGTTCGGATGAGACCAGCCCGCACCGGCGCGCATCACCCGCTGCTGGTGTGGGCGTGGAGCCTGCTGCGACTGCAGTTCGTCGGAGTCGCGTTCGGCGCGCTGTTCTTCTGCCTGTCGCTGACACCGTCGCTGCTGCCGCGCGACTGGCTGTTTCAGGGGTTGATCGGCGGCGGCAGCGCCGCGTTCGGGTACGCCCTGGGTGTACTGCTCAGCACAGTCGTCCACCGGACAGTGCTGCACGACGCCAGTTGGTGGCCGCCTCCACGCCGAATGCTGTTGGCGCTGAAGGCGGCCGTGGTGGTGGCCGCCCCGGCGTCCTGTCTGCTGATGCTGATCCCGGCCGCCGGCTGGCAACGCCAGGTCTCTGCGCTGATGGACATCCAAGGTCCGACGACGCCGGCCTATCTGCGCACCCTGCTTGTCGCGATGGCAGTGTCCGCGCTGCTGGTGTCGGCGGCCCGGATGGTGATCGATGCGATCAAGCTGTTGGCCAGGAGACTGATCCGGCGCTGGCATCTGCATGACGAGGTCGCGCTGTTCATCGGCAGTGCAGTCGTCGTCGTGCTGTTGATCACCCTGATCAACGGCGTGCTCATCCGCGGCTTCTTCGTCGGCGCCAATGCGTTGTCCGAGCCGCAGAATAGCGCCACCAAGACTGGGGTAGAGCAACCCCTGCAACCCGAAAGATCCGGCAGCACAGCATCTTTGGTGCCGTGGGATACCCTCGGCTTTCAGGGCCGCAGCTTCGTCGCCGGTGGGCCGCGTGCCGACGAACTCGCTCGGGTCAACAGCCGGCCCGCCAAGGAGCCCATCCGGGTCTACGCCGGCCTGCACAGCGCCCCAGACGACCGGGCCCGGATGGAGCTGCTGGTCGAAGAACTGGACCGCACCAAAGCCTTCGACCGCCAGGTGCTGGCGATCATCCCGACCACCGGCACCGGCTGGATCAACCCGGTGGCTGCCCGAGCGCTGGAAATGGTCTACAACGGCGACACCGCGCTGGTCGGTGTTCAGTACTCCTACCTGCCGAGCTGGATCTCGTTCTTGGCCGACCGGCAGAAATCGATGGATTCCGGCCGGATGCTCATCGACACCATTCACCACCGCTGGCGACAGCTGCCCACGGACCATCGCCCCAAGCTGGTGCTCTATGGCGAGAGCCTGGGGGCACTGGCCGGCCAGGCCGCCTTCGGCTGGCTCCCCGACATCGCGGAGATGGGATTCGACGCGGTGCTGTGGGTGGGGCCGCCGAATACCAGTAATCTTTGGCACGCTTTGGTGGTGCGGCGTGACCCGGGCAGCACCGAAGTGCTGCCGCGCTACGACAATGGGCGCACGGTGCGATTCGCCCAGGGCACCGATCCGGATGAGGTCGCTCGGATCGCGGCGCCGCCCTGGCAGGGTCCCCGGGTGCTGTTTCTGCAGCACGCCTCCGACCCGGTGGTGTGGTGGTCGCCCGATCTGCTGTTCATGCGGCCGGACTGGCTGGCCGAGCCGCCCGGAGCGGACCGCACCGTGTCGATGCGCTGGTATCCGGTGGTGACGTTCTGGCAGGTGGCTGCCGACTTGAGCAACGGCGAAGCGATGCCGCCCGGGCACGGCCACAACTACACCAACACCGTGTTGGACGGCTGGGTGGCGGTGCTGCCACCGGACGGTTGGACGGCCGGCGACACCGAACGTATCCGGGCCGCCATGCAGCAGAACCTGGCTGCTCAGGATTCCGGATAATGCTGCGTCAACGGAGAAATGCCGCCAGAGCGGTGGCGCTGGCCACCGGCCTGGTCGGTTGGAGCTTTGTCGGCCCCCGGATCCCGACGCGGTGGCGGACGCTGATTCAAGCCGGCGGCGGCACCCTACTGATAATGGCCACCCGGACCACCCGGGCCACTATGGCTGGCCTGACGCCGCCGCGACTGTGGTCGGGGCTGCGGGCGGGTCTGCCCGCAGCGGCAGCGATAACCACCGCGGTCGCGGCCAGCACTGCGGTGCCGGCTGTGCACACAGCGATGACGGCGCGTGACGTGCCGGACTCGTCGCTCCGTTGGCTGGCGCTGCACATCCCGCTGGGTACGGTTTGGGCGCAGGAGGCCGCGTTCCGGGCAGCGTTGCCGGCAGCCACCGGTGTCGCCGGGACACCGTGTGCGCAGCTGTTGCAGGCGGTCACGTTCGGCCTGTCCCACATCGCCGACGCCCGCGGCAACGGAGACCCGGTGGTCCCCACCGTGCTGATCACCGGGGTCGCCGGCTGGCTGTTCGGTTGGCTGGGGGATCGTGCGGGCAGCCTGGTGGCGCCGATCTGCGCGCACCTGGCGATCAACGAGGCCGGTGCGGTGGCCGTGCTCACTGTGCACGCCGCGCGACGACGGTCCGGACATTGACATGGCGGCCCAAGACGCGCAAGACGCGCAAGACGCGCAAGACGCGCAAAACAAGGCCGCGCAGACCCGTGCTGCCGTCCTGGCCGTCGCCGACTGGCTGCACGACGACACCCAGCCCGCACCGGACCGGGCCGACCTAGCCGCTGCGGTCCGCCTGACCGCCCGAACGCTGGCGGCCGCAGCACCCGGCGCCAGCGTGGAGGTACGTGTCCCGCCGTTCGTGGCGGTGCAGTGCATCACGGGCCCGCGGCACACTCGCGGCACGCCACCCAACGTCGTCGAAACCGATCCGCGGACCTGGCTGCTGCTGGCCTGCGGAGCGTTGACGGTGGCCGAGGCGGCGGCCACCGGGGCGCTCCAGCTCTCCGGTTCCCGCGCGGGCGAGATCGTGTCCTGGCTGCCGCTGGTGCACTTACCGGCGTGACACCGGATAGACTGCGCGGTGTCACCGTCGCTGTCACCGTCTGTGCCCGGGAGCCCGCCTTATCGTGACCGCCCAGCCGCCGCGCTATGAGAGCTATGAGAGCAAGCCTCGCGAAGAGTGCGGCGTATTCGGGGTGTGGGCGCCCGGTGAAGAGGTAGCCAAACTGACCTACTACGGCCTGTACGCGCTGCAACACCGGGGTCAGGAAGCGGCCGGTATCGCCGTCGCCGACGGATCCCAGGTGGTGGTCTTCAAAGACCTCG
>NZ_JBYCLE010000392.1:0-9577 GCF_057473765.1 Mycobacterium sp. TH-M106
CTCTACCGCATCTTCGCCAAGCTCGACATCGAGCGCCGCGACCAGCTCACGCGCCTGGTGAGCATGGCCGGGTGAGACGGCGACCCGAGCCTTCGGCGAGCGATGACATGTTCAGCAGCTATAATCCACACCTAAGGACGACCCGATGACCAACCCCGCTCCACAACCTGGCTGGTACCCCGACCCGTCTGGCGCGCCAATTCAGCGTTATTTCAACGGCCAACGATGGGCGCACCAGGCTCCCGCCTTACCACTGCAGCCATCGATCGTCATCAATAACACCGTCGGCGCCCCCGCGCCCGTTGTGGTCACCACCGGCCCTAACCACGCCCTGCACCTTGTCCTCACTCTGCTGACCTGCGGTATGTGGCTACCGGTGTGGCTGATCGTCGCCATCGCCAGCCATCGCCAGCTGCACGTCGCAGGCCAGCCGACCCGTTCCCATGCCGGGGTGATCATCGGCGCGCTGTTGGGCGGCTTGTTGCTCCTGGGTCTTGCGGCCACATATTGGCAGGTATTCCTCGGGCTCGTCGCTCTCGCGGGTCTGGGATACCTCGGATACCGGGCATATGAACGTGCGGTTGACCGCCGTGCGGAGCAGGCCAAGATCAGGGGCCGCGCCGACGCCCAGCACCGGGCGTTCTTGTCTGGTGACTCATCGGGGATCTACGGCCAGTATCCGCCTGTGCAAGCACCTGATGAGCCACAATAGCTGTCGCACCAGTCCCGCCAGCTACACCGGCAGTTGGGCGGCCACATAAAGTTGCCCCCAGCCGATCACGCCGTTGTCAAACAGTGCGCCGCAGTTCGCGTTTGAGCAACTCGTAACGTTCGGCCTCGGACAAGCCGCCCCAGACGCCGTACGGCTCGCCGACCGTCAGCGCGTGAGCCCGGCACTGCGCCATCACCGGGCAAGCTCGGCAGAACTGTTTGGCGTGCCTCTCGCGTTGCGCGCGGGCTCGGCCGCGTTCTCCGTCGGGCGGGAAGAACACCGACGAGTCGACGCCGCGGCAGGCACCGCGCAGCTGCCAGGCCCAGTTGTCGGCGTTGCGCCCGGGCAGTTGCTCGACCAGTGGCATGTCAACCCCCCTCTGAACGGTGATGCGAAGCAGGCCCAAGCGGCGTCGGCGATGGCAACCCACACACCATGCTATGGCCGCACGGCAAACCGCATCAACGTGATCGACGTTACCGGCGACCCGCAGGAGGTGGCTGAATTTCGCCTGACTTTTACCGCTGAGACACGATTGCGACATCGCGTCGACGGTCTCCGGTCATCTCGACGTCATGTCGACGCCGACTGCGCTGCAAATCGCCAGTTCGCTTCTGGCCGTGGTGAACTCACTTTCATTCAAGACGTCATCTGATTAACACGGCTGTAACGCAGACACTACGAACTATTAACTGACGTACTGTTCGCACCGACGAGTTGATAGCGTTCGCGCTGCCATGCTCACGCCCCAAACCGACGCCGTGCTCACCGCCGCCGCGTTCGGCAGCGAACCCGGCACCTGGCCGCTGCCGACCGCCGCTACGCCACGCCAGTTGTGGCTGCGCGCGGTCGCCGCCGGCGGGCAGGGCCGCTTCGCCAGCGCCCGGGCCGACCTGGCGGCGCTGCTGCGCCACCCGCCGACCGGGCCGCTGGCTCCGCTGGTTTCGCTGGCGCACAGCACGCGGGGATCATTCCTGCGCCAGCTGGGCTGGCACAATCTGGCCCGCGGTTGCGACGGCCGGGCGTTGGCGCAGGCCCGTGACGATTCCGAGGCTCTCGAAGCCAAGGCCGACGCGCTGATCGGGCTGGCCGCCGACGCGCTCGGCGTCGGCCGTTTCGCGGCGTCCGCGGCGCTGCTGGCCCGCGTTGGCGACGTGCCCGATCCGGTGCACCGGCTGGCGGTGCGGCGGTCCTGGGTGACCGCCGAGTTGGCGATGGCCACCGGCGACGGGGCGACGGCGGTCCGGCAGGCCGAGCAGGCCCGAGAACTGACCACGGGATCGGCCCGGCATCGGGTCAAAAGCGATATGGTGCTGGCCAGCGCGCTCTGCTGCGACGGCGACGTCGACCGTGCGCGGGCCGTCGCCGACGCGGCGCTTGGGGCCGCCGAACTGTTCGGCCTAGTGCCGCTGCAGTGGGCGCTGGCCAGCCTGCTGATCGACATCGGAAGCCCGACGCGCACCCTGCCGGAGCTTCGCGACATTCGGGACAGTCGCGCAGCGCTGGTGCGCCGGCGCGGCGGTGACTGGCCCTCAGCGGTACCCGTCGGCCTCCGAGGTGGCGCCGTTGAGTGAGGCGTCGGCGTATCCGCGGCAGTAATCCCAAGTGACGTAGGTCTCCGGCTCGGGATCGTAGGCCGGCTCGTGCGGCCGGACGGTGCCGTCGACAAGCAATTGCAGCAAGTTGGCGCGCAGCATGTCCCAGTCGTGATAGTGGTCCTGGCGGCAGTCTTCGCAGCTGACCACCAGGCCGCGAATCCCTCTGGGCGACAACAGCGCTTCGTAGACTGCCAGATCGGCGAGGTCCGCCTCGACGGCAGTCCGTTCCAGCGGGTCCAGCGGTTGGCCGGGCTCGACTTCGTCCAGGGCAGCCGACGGGTCATGAGGGTCGTCGGCGAAGGGGTCGGGCGGCAAACCGGGTGGCAGATGGTCACGCACGCCCCTAAGGGTACGCAGACCGTCCGACATAACGCCAGCGGGCGGGGACGCAACGGGCCCACCGCGGCGGGCGTCAGCGATTAGGATGGGCTTCGCACGCTTCTCAACCTGGCTGCGTAGTGGAGGCCCCCGATGACCCTTGGCTCTGCTGTACCGCATCTCGGTGACTTGCTCGACGAGGCGGCGCTGGCCCGCAGCCCGGGCAAGGTCGCGATGCTCGGGCTGACGTTCGACGACGTCCTGCTGCTGCCGGCGGCCTCCGACGTGGTGCCCGCCGGCGCTGACACCTCCAGCCAGCTGACCAAGCGGATCCGGCTGAAGGTGCCGCTGGTCAGCTCGGCGATGGACACCGTCACCGAGGCGCGGATGGCCATTGCGATGGCCCGGGCCGGCGGCATGGGGGTGCTGCACCGCAACCTGCCGGTCACCGAGCAGGCCGGTCAGGTCGAGACCGTGAAACGCTCGGAGGCCGGAATGGTCACCGACCCGGTGACCTGCTCACCGGAGAACACCCTGGCCGAGGTGGACGCGCTGTGCGCCCGGTTCCGAATCTCGGGTCTGCCGGTCGTCGACGCCCTGGGCTCACTTGTTGGGATCATCACCAACCGCGACATGCGCTTCGAGGTCGACCAGGACAAGCCGGTCGCCGAGGTGATGACCAAGGCGCCGCTGATCACCGCCCAGGAGGGGGTATCCGCCGACGCCGCACTGGGTTTGCTGCGCCGCCACAAGATCGAGAAGCTGCCGATCGTCGACGGCCACGGCAAGCTGACCGGGCTGATCACCGTCAAGGACTTCGTCAAGACCGAACAGCACCCCCTGGCCACCAAGGACAGCGACGGCCGGCTGCTGGTCGGGGCCGCGGTCGGCGTCGGCGACGACGCGTGGGTGCGGGCGATGACGCTGGCTGACGCCGGAGTCGACCTGCTGGTCGTGGACACCGCGCACGCCCACAACCGGCTGGTGCTCGACATGGTCGGCAAACTCAAGGCTCAGGTGGGTGAGCGGGTGGAGGTGGTCGGCGGCAACGTCGCCACCCGGTCCGGGGCGGCGGCACTGGTCGACGCCGGCGCCGACGCCGTGAAGGTGGGCGTCGGCCCCGGATCGATCTGCACCACCCGGGTGGTGGCCGGCGTGGGCGCCCCGCAGATCACCGCGATTATGGAAGCAGTAGCGGCGTGTCGTCCGCATGGCGTGCCGGTGATCGCCGACGGCGGGCTGCAATACTCCGGCGACATCGCCAAGGCGCTGGCGGCCGGCGCGTCGACGACGATGCTGGGCTCGCTGCTGGCCGGCACCGCCGAGGCGCCCGGCGAGCTGGTCTTCGTCAACGGCAAGCAGTTCAAGAGCTACCGCGGGATGGGATCGCTCGGCGCCATGCAGGGAAGGGGGTCTGCCGGGGGGAAAGCCACGTCATACTCCAAGGACCGCTACTTCGCTGACGACGTGCTCTCCGAGGACAAGCTGGTGCCCGAGGGCATCGAGGGACGGGTGCCGTTCCGCGGCCCGTTGTCGACGGTGATCCACCAACTGACCGGCGGGCTGCGGGCGGCGATGGGCTACACCGGCTCGGCCACCATCGAAGAGCTGCAGCAGGCGCAGTTCGTGCAGATCACCGCGGCGGGCTTGAAAGAGAGTCATCCGCACGACATCACGATGACCGCCGAAGCGCCCAACTACTACGTGCGCTGAGAACATGCCTGTCCACTCCACCCGCGCGAGGGGCTGACGACGCATGCGTGACATGGTCGAGATCGGCATGGGCCGCACCGCCCGCCAGACTTACGAGCTCGACGACATCAACATCGTGCCGTCGCGGCGCACCCGGTCGTCGAAAGACGTGTCGACCAGCTGGCAGCTCGATGCCTACCGGTTCGAGGTCCCGATCGTCGCGCACCCCACCGACGCGCTGGTGTCACCGCAGTTCGCCATCGAACTGGGTCGACTCGGCGGCCTCGGGGTGCTCAACGGCGAGGGGCTGATCGGCCGGCACGCCGACGTGGAAGCCAAGGTGGCCGAGGTGACCGATGCCGCGGCCAAGGAACCCGAACCGTCGGCGGCGATCCGGTTGCTGCAGCAACTGCACGCCGCGCCGTTGGATCCCGATCTGCTGGGGGCCGCGGTGGCGCGGGTCCGCGAGGCCGGGGTCGTCACGGCGGTGCGGGTCAGCCCGCAGAACGCCCAGGCCCTTACCCCGGTGCTGGTGGCTGCCGGCATCGACCTGTTGGTCATCCAGGGCACCATCATCTCCGCAGAGCGGGTGGCATCCGATGGGGAGCCGTTAAACCTCACCACGTTCATCGCCGAGCTCGACGTCCCGGTGGTCGCCGGTGGGGTGCTCGACCACCGAACCGCGCTGCACTTGATGCGCACCGGGGCGGCCGGGGTGATCGTCGGCTACGGCTCCACGTCCGGGGTGACCACCTCCGACGTGGTGCTGGGTATTTCCGTGCCGATGGCCACCGCGATCGCCGACGCGGCCGCGGCCCGCCGCGAGTACCTCGACGAGACCGGCGGCCGCTACGTGCATGTGCTGGCCGACGGGGACATCCACACCTCCGGCGACCTGGCCAAGGCCATCGCCTGCGGCGCCGACGCGGTGGTGCTGGGCACGCCGCTGGCCGCCGCCTCCGAGGCGCTGGGCGACGGTTGGTTCTGGCCGGCCGCGGCCGCACACCCGTCGCTGCCGCGCGGGGCGTTGCTGCAGGTTGCCTTCGGTGAGCGGCCGTCGCTGGCCCAGGTGCTGACCGGGCCGTCCGACGACCCGTTCGGCTCGCTGAACCTGGTCGGCGGGCTGCGCCGGTCGATGGCCAAGGCCGGCTACTGCGATCTGAAGGAGTTCCAGAAGGTCGGCCTGACCGTGGGCAGCTGACCCCTCGGCGCGAGCATGCGCATGCCGGCGCGAGCCCGCGCGTGCCGGCGCGAGCATGCGCGAGCCCGCGCGAGCCCGCGCGAGCCGGCGCGAGCATGCGGAGAATCGCGTTACCGGGGGGTGATTTGTGCGATTTAGCGCATGCTCGCCGTAGGCTGGCCGCTATGCAGCCGGACTACGACGTTCTGATCATCGGTTCGGGTTTCGGCGGCAGCGTCACCGCGCTGCGACTAACCGAGAAGGGCTACCGGGTCGGGGTGCTGGAGGCGGGCCGGCGCTTCGCCGACAGCGATTTCGCGAAGAACTCCTGGCATCTGCGGGACTTCCTGTGGGCGCCGAAGCTGGGTTGCTACGGCATCCAGCGAATTCACCTGCTGCGCAACGTGATGATTCTGGCCGGCGCCGGGGTGGGTGGGGGCTCGCTGAACTACGCGAACACGCTGTACATCCCGCCGGAGCCGTTCTTCGCCGATAAACAGTGGTCGCATATCACCGACTGGTACGCCGAGCTGATGCCGCACTACGACCAGGCGCAGCGGATGCTGGGGGTGGTTTGCAACCCGACGTTCACCGACGCCGACCGCATCGTCAAGGAGGTTGCCGACGAGATGGGCGTCGGCGACACCTTCGTGCCGACCCCGGTCGGGGTGTTCTTCGGCGCTGACGGACCCGACGACACCAAGACCCCGGGCAAGACCGTGCCCGATCCGTATTTCGGTGGTGCGGGGCCGGCCCGCACCGGCTGCATCGAATGCGGCGAGTGCATGACCGGCTGTCGGCACGGCGCCAAAAACACCCTGGTGAAGAACTACCTGTATTTGGCGGAATCGGCTGGCGCGCAGGTGCATCCGATGACGACGGTGACCGGCTTCGAGCAAGGGCCCGGCGGGCTGTGGCAGGTGCGCACCGCGCGTACCGGGTTGTCGCCGCGGCGCCGCCATAAGACCTTCACCGCGACGTATCTGGTGCTGGCGGCCGGCACCTACAACACCCAGCGGCTGCTGTTCACGATGCGGGACAAGGGCAGATTGCCGAAACTGTCCGACAAGCTCGGGGTGCTGACTCGCACCAACTCCGAGTCGATCGTCGGCGCGGCGACGATGCACGTCAACCCGGACCTGGATCTGACCCACGGCGTGGCGATCACCTCGTCGATCCACCCCACCGCCGACACCCACATCGAGCCGGTCCGCTACGGCAAGGGCTCCAACGCGATGGGCCTGCTGCAGACCCTGATGACCGACGGCGTCGGACCGCAGGGCACCGACACCCCGCGGTGGCGACAACTGCTGGATCAGGCCGGCGAAGACCCCCGCACCATGCTGCGGCTGCTCAACCCGCGGCACTGGAGCGAGCGCACCATGATTGCGCTGGTGATGCAGCATCTGGACAACTCGATCACCACGTTCATCAAACGCGGCAAGCTGGGTATCCGCCGCTACTCCAGCAGGCAGGGCCACGGCGAGCCCAACCCTAGCTGGATCCCGGTCGGCAACGAGGTCACCCGCCGGATCGCCGCCAAGATCGACGGGGTGGCCGGCGGCACCTGGGGTGAGTTGTTCAACATCCCGCTGACCGCGCACTTCCTCGGCGGTGCAGCGATCGGCGACAGCCCTGAGCACGGCGTCGTCGACCCGTATCAGCGGGTGTACGGCTATCCGACGTTGGCGGTGGTCGACGGCGCGGCGGTCTCGGCGAACCTGGGTGTCAATCCGTCGCTGTCGATCGCCGCCCAGGCCGAGCGGGCCGCGTCGCTGTGGCCGAACAACGGTGAGACCGACCTGCGTCCCGCGCAGGGCGAGCCGTACCGGCGACTGGACCCGATCGCGCCGAAGAATCCCGTGGTTCCGCCCGGCGCACCGGGCACGCTGCGCTGGTCGCGACCGGACTCGGTCAGTCGGTCGGGCTGACTGCACTGGAACGCAGCGCGCGGTGATGCGTCGGCGCGCGGCCCGGCGGCTGCACCGGCGGCGGCAGCAGCGGCACGCGGTGGCGCAGGGCCAGAGTCGACGGCGAACTGGTGGTCAGGACGAGTTCCTCGCCGGCGTGCCGGATGGTCAACTCGCCGTCGGGTCCGTCGCGCAGGGTGTAGGTGACCTTGGCGTGGTCGGCGTCCACGGTGAGCCGAAACCCGCCCCACCGCAGCCGGAACCGCAGCCGGCGGATCCCGTCGGGCAGTGCGGGGTCCAGTGACAGCACTCCGTCGCCGTCACGCAGGCCGCCGAAGCCGGCGACCAGCGCGGTCCACGCTCCGGCCAGCGCCGCCAGGTGCAGACCTTCGCGGGTGTTGTCGTGCAGGTCACGCAGGTCGACCAGCGCCGTCTCGTACGTGTAGTCGTGGGCCAGCTCCAGATGCCCGACCTCGGCGCAGAGCACCGCCTGGGTGCACGCCGACAGCGACGAGTCACGCACGGTGCGCCGTTCGTAGTAGTCGACGTTGCGGGCCTTCTGCTCAGGTGTGAACAGGTGACTGCGCCACTGCATCGCCAACACCAGGTCGGCCTGCTTGACCACCTGGGCCGGGTAGAGCCGCACGTAGGGCGCGCTCAGCAGCAGCGGGTAACTGGTGGTGGCGTCGAAGTCCCACTCCGCCTGGGAGGTGAAGCCTTCGCACTCCGGATGCACGCCCAGGTCGTCGTCGTAGGGGATGTGCACGGCGTCGGCCGCGTCTCGCCAGGCGGCCATCTCCTCGGTGCCGACGCCCATCGCATGCGCCGCATCGGGGTGGCGGGCGCACGCCTCCGCGGCGGTGTGCAAATTATGGGCCGCCATCATGTTCGTGAAGACGTTGTCGCGCACGACCGCGGTGTATTCGTCGGGGCCGGTCACCCCGTAGAGATGCCACACGCCATGCCGGTCGTGGTGTCCGAGTGAGCGCCACAGCCGGGCGGTTTCGACCAGCACCGCCAGCGCGTCCTTCTCCAGCGAGTGGTCGCCGGTGACGACCCGGTACTGCTCGAAGGCCATCGCGATGTCGGCGTTAATGTGCCACGCCGCCGTGCCGGCCGGCCAGTACCCCGAGCACTCCTGGCCGTAGATCGTCCGCCAGGGGAAGGCCGCTCCGGCGAGGCCGAGCTCGGCGGCCCGCTCCATGGCCAGATCCAGCGTCGACGCCCGCCAGCGCAGCGCGTCCGCGGCTGCGTGCGGCGCAGTGTAAGTGAGCACCGGGAGCACGAAACTTTCACTGTCCCAAAAGGTGTGGCCGTCGTAGCCGCTACCGGTGAGGCCTTTGCTGGAGATCGCCCGGCGTTCGGCGCGGGCACTGGCCTGCAGCACGTGAAACAGCGCGAACCGGATCGCCTGCTGACAGTCCGGGTCGCCCTCGACTTCGACGTCGGCGCCGTCCCAGAAATTGTCGAGGTAGGCGCGCTGGGCATCCAGCAGCCCCTGCCAGCCGCTGTAGCGGGCCCCGGTCAGCGCGCCGACCGCCTGGTCGCGCAGCGCGGGCCGGGAGCGCTGACTC
Source organism: Mycobacterium sp. TH-M106 (assembly GCF_057473765.1). Taxonomy (NCBI): domain Bacteria; kingdom Bacillati; phylum Actinomycetota; class Actinomycetes; order Mycobacteriales; family Mycobacteriaceae; genus Mycobacterium; species Mycobacterium sp. TH-M106. The sequence goes on from NZ_JBYCLE010000392.1 coordinate 8,985, forward strand.
GACCAGCCGTAGGCCAGGTACTTGACGACGCGCAGCTGCTGCCCGGGTCGCAGTCCGCAGATCACCGTGGTGCCCGCCACGTCGGGACTCGCCAGGGTGTTGACCTGCATCCGCCCGGGCACCTCGATCTCGTGGTGCATCCCGGCCGCCATCATCAGGTCGCTGCGGCGGGTCCGGTGCACCAGCACCGCGCCGCGCTCGTTGAACTCGTGCACGACGGCCTCCAGCGGGCGCTCCAAAATCGCCGCGACGCGCGGGTCGCGGGAGGTCGGCGGCAGGTCCTCGTTGGCGACCAGCTCCGACTGCACCGTCACGCGGGCGAATTCGTCGACCGCCTCGACGAGGTATTCGATGGCCGCGACGCTGCGGTGGGCCAGCGACACCAGCCGGGTGGAACACACTTTCACCTGCTTGCCCGCCGGTGAACGCCAATGCGCGCGGCGGGTCAGCGTTCCCGCGCGCATGTCGAGCACCCGTTCATGCTCGATCAGCTCGCCGTAGCGGACGTCGAACGGCTCGTCGTCGACCATCAGCCGGATGATCTTGCCGTTGGTGACGTTGACGACGGTCTGGCCGGCCTCGGGATAGCCGTA
>NZ_JBYCLE010000393.1:0-7850 GCF_057473765.1 Mycobacterium sp. TH-M106
TGGTGGAGGAGAACCGCTCGCAAGCCAACGTCATCGGCAACACATCGGCGCCCTACATCAACCAGCTCGCCGCGGGCGGCGCGATGATGTCGCAGTCGTTCGCTTTAACGCATCCCAGCGAGCCCAACTACCTCGCGCTGTTCGCCGGCAGCACCCTCGGAGTAACCGAGAACCTGTGCCCAGTCAACGCCGGCAACACGCCTAACCTGGGATCTCAATTGCTCGCTACCGGACACACTTTCGCCGGTTTCGCAGAAAGCCTGCCCGATGTCGGCTCGACGGTCTGCAGTGCGGGCAAGTATGCCCGCAAACACGTGCCCTGGGTCAATTTCAGCAACATCCCGGCGAACTCCTCGCTGCCGTTTTCGGCGTTTCCGGGTCCGGCCAATCCGGCCGGTTATGCCCGGCTGCCAACAGTCTCGTTCGTCATCCCCAACCTCGACAACGACATGCACGACGGGTCGGTCGCTGCCGGCGACCAGTGGTTGCAGCAGAATCTGTCCGGCTACGCGCAGTGGGCCATGGCCAACAACAGCCTGCTGATCCTGACCTGGGACGAGGACGACAAGAGCCAGAACAACCAGATTCCGACGGTCTTCTACGGCGCCGGCGTGAAACCCGGAAGCTACGGCGAACCCATCAGTCACTACAACGTGCTCTCGACGCTCGAGGAGATGTATGGGCTGCCCAAGCTCGGTCTGGCGGCGCGGGCCCCGGCCATCACCGACATCTGGGAACGCTGACCCGGGACTCCGCCGGCACCCCCACCGCGCGTGTCGTTATTCTGTGCCGCGTGGCTGCTGAGCTGGTACCCGTCCTTCTGAGTCTGACCGCTGGTGACCGCTACACGGTGTGGGCGCCGCGCTGGCGTGACTCCGGTGACGAGTGGGAGGCGTTTCTGGGCCGCGACGAAGACCTGTACGGCTTCGCAACCGCCGCCGACCTGGTGGCGTTCGTGCGCACCGATACCGACAACGATCTGAGCGACCATCCGGGTTGGAAGAAGCTGACTCAGGCCAATGCCCACAAGCTGGACCCGAAACCGGCCAACCGGTTCGACCTCGTCGCGATCGAGGAGCTGCTCGCCGACAAGCCGACCAAGAATTCGGTGCACAAGCTGGCCGACATGCTGGCCATCGTCTCCTCGATCGGGTCGGTGTGCGAGCTGGCCGCGGTGACGAAGTTCTTCAACGGCAACCCGAGCCTGAACCTGCTGGGCGGCGGGGTGGAGAATTTCACCGGCCGGGCCGGCCGCAAACGGTGGACCTCGATCGCCGAGATCATCGGCCACAACTGGGACGACGTGCTCGCAGCGATCGACGGCGTCGTGGCGACACCCGACGTCGACAATGCGATGTCGGCAACCGCAGCCGAAGAGCTGGCCCAGCCCCCCGAGGAGGACGACGAGCTCGACGGCGCCGGGGAGGGGCCGGAGCCGACGGACACGGCAACCACCGCCGAGGACGCAGGGGATGCCACCGACACCGGCGACGCTGCCGCCGGCCGACACGACGACGACTCCGTCGTGCTCGGTGCCGACGAGGATTTCTGGACCAAGGTGGGCATCGACCCGGTTCGCATCCTCACCGGGGCCGGCACGTTGTACACGCTGCGCTGCTACCTCGGCGAGCATCCGATCTTCCTGGGCCGAAACGGACGGATCAGCGTGTTCGGCTCCGAACGCGCGTTGGCCCGCTATCTTGCCGACGAGCACGACCACGACCTGTCCGACCTGGCCACCTACGACGACATCCGCACCGCCGCCACCGACGGCTCACTGGCGATCGACGTCGTCGACGACAACGTCTACGTATTGACCGGGCTCGCAGACGATCTCGCCGACGGACCGGCCGCGGTCGACCGCGAGCAGCTCGAACTGGCCGTCGAGTTGCTGCGCGACGTCGGCGACTACGCCGAGGACGGCATCGTCGACGACACCCTGCGGCCGGACCGCCCGCTGGGCGGCCTGGTGAGCTATGTGCTCGACCCCGAATCGACGGAGAAACCCGAGCCACCGTTTGCCAGCGCCGTCAAAGAGTGGGAGGAACTGGAGCGCTTTGTGGAGTCGCGGTTCAGGCGCGAGTAACGGTTTTGCAAAACGCGGTGCAGCCCGGGCCGACCGGAGTTAGGCTGCGGTCCTGCCTCGTGAATCCAGAGGCGCAGCGGCGACACCGCCGATTTCGATCGCGACCGGGCCACCGGCGTGAGAAGGGAACCACCATGGTAGTGACCAGTTTTCGGACCAGCGCCGCGATGCCCGCGGCCGTCGGCGCAGTTGCGGCCGCACTGGCCGTAGCCGTCGCCCCCGCCGCCTACGCCCAGGAATCCTGGGGCGCGATCGCCGTCTCGCCCGACGGCCAATCCGTCGGCGTATCGACAGATCAGGGGAATGAGTACCTCGCCAACATGGCCGCCAGCGACGAGTGTCGCCAAAACAACCCCGTCTGCAATGTGTTGATTACCTTCAAGTCCCCGGACTGCGGTGCGGTCGTCACAAACGACGACCACTATTTCGGGGATAGCGGCGCCACGGCGAAGGAAGCCGAACAAAATGCGATGAACCAGAGCCCCGGCAGCACCGTCCTGCGCTCGGCATGCAACGGGGCGGCTGAGGGTGAGGGTTCTGCTACCACCACAGCGACCACGGCTACCACGCCAGCCACGGCGACCACGCCAGCCACGACCACGGCGCCCGGCGGGTAAACCCCCGTCACAACCCGCCGGCACGCCGAGCCAGCAGGCGGCGGATCGCGTCGTCCATGTGCTCGTCCATCAGGCGCACCGCCGCGGCCTCGTCGCCGGCGCCGATCGCGTCGCGCAGGGCGACATGTTCGGCGACCTGCTCGCCCAGGTCGGGGTAGGTGTCTTCGAGTTCCCCCAGCAGTATCCGGGTCTCCAGCAACAGCGTCCGCATCGCCCGTTGCAACCGCGGACTGCCCGCGCACTCGACCAGCACCTGGTGGAACTGCTGGTCCGCGTCGGCCACCCCGGCACCGTCGCACCGGCGGGCGGCGGCGCTCATGGCGTCGAGCGGAAGCCCCAGCCGGGCACACGCAGCGCCGGCATCGCCGGCCAGCAGCTCGCTGACCGCCGCCCGTTCGACGGCCTTGCGGGCGCGGTACACGTCGCGCACGTCGTCGTCGGTGAGTTCGACGACGAAGATGCCGCGATTCCGTTCGCCGCGCAGCACCCCCTCGGCCACCAGCCGTTGCATCGCCTCACGCACCGGGCCGCGGGAGACGTCGAACTGCGCGGCGAGGCTCGCCTCACCGAGCTGCTGGCCGGGTGAGAGCTGGCCGCGGGTGATGGCCTCCCGCAGTCGCTCGGCGATCAGCTCAGCCGTCGACTGCCTGCTCAGCGGGTCGAACACCGTGCCCTGCGCCGGCTGCGCAGTGGGAGCATTCACCGTCGCCCACCACCGCCATCGGCGAACAGCGCACCCAGCCCAGCCACCCGCCGCGTGATGCCGGCAATACGCAAGCCCTCCCACACCGTCACCACGTTGGCGGTCAGCACCGGCTTGCCGAGCAGCTTTTCCAGTTCGGCGACCTGGGCCACGGTGTGCATGGCGGTGTCGGGAATCAGCAGCGCGTCCGCCGCGGAGTCGTCGTTGCGCACCGCGAACGTCCGCACCTCGGTCACGGTCAGCCGGCCGACCTCGGCAGCGGTGTCGATGCCGGCGCTGCCCATCTTCTCGACGGTGATGCCGTGGGCGGCCAGGAAGTCCACGAACAACCCGGCGACGTCTTCTGGATAGCTGGCGGCAACCGCGACCCGGGAGCACCCGAGGGCGGCCAGGGCGTGCACGAACGCCAACGACGTGCTCGACGCGGGCACTCCGGCGGCCGCCGCCAGGCGGTCGGCTTGGTCGGCGGCGCCGTCGCGCCCGAATACGAAGCTGCCCGACGTGCACGCCCACACCACCGCGGCCGGTCGCTGCGCTGCCAGCAGCGCCGCTCCCTCGGCGAGCTTGGCCGGGCTGCCCAGCTCCATCAGCTCGGGCACCGCGTGCAGGTCCGTACCGTAGACGTGGACCACCGGCAGTTGCACCCCGAGCAGCCCGGCGGCCATCGGGTAGTCCGACTCGGCGGCGTGATCGGGATAGATGAACCCGACGGCTGGGGTCTGCGCGCGCTGCGGGCTCATGGGGCTCACTGCCGGGCTCCGGTGAAGACATCGCGCAACCACCGGCCCGGTCCCATCATCGGCAGGCCCATCCGGTCCAGGCACGCCCACATGGTCAGTTGGTTGGCCGTCAGGATCGGCTTGCCGAGCATTTTCTCCAGCGGGTCGATGATGTCGTAGGTCCGCAGGTTGGTGCAGCTGACGAAGATGGCTTCGGCTTCGGGCTTGTCGGCGGCGACGATCCGCTCAGCGACCGTGCGGTAGTTCACCTTCCAGATGCCGCCGCCCAGGCCCAGGTGGTCCGACCGCAATACGGTCACCCCGAGTTGATTCAGGAACATCCGCAGCAGCTCGGTGAGCTCTTCGTCGTAGGGGGTCATGATGCACATCCGCGAAATCTCCAGCGCGGTAACGGCTTCGGCCAGCGCACCTGACGTTGTGACTGCTGCTTTGGCGCCCGCGGCCTCGATCGCTGCGACCAGCGTTTTCTCGTATTCGACGCCGTTGACGAAGCTGCCCGACGCACACAGGTAGGCGACCACCTCGGGCTCGATCGACAGCACGGAGCGGGTGGCGGCTGCCAGGTGGTGTGTGTCGGATACCAGTTCGGCCATGGCCCGGCTCACCGGTACCGGTTCGAACTGGGTGCGGGCCAGGTGCAGGGTCACCTCAGCCGGAATCCAGCGCCACAGCTCACGTTCCAGCGCCAGATCAAAGGGTGCGATGACGCCGATGCCGCGCTGTTCGCCCGGTCCGTCGAACTCGGGTAGCTCCCGTAACAGGGACAGATCCATGGGTGGCCCCACACTCACACGGCACTCCAGGCCAGCCCTGGATTGTTGACAATCATACGATACGTTTCTACGGTGTCAACGTGGACGCGCGTCCGGTGGTCACTGTTCAGTACGGCGAGTCGGCCCCGACCCAGCTCGGCCCGATCAGCGCGGACGCCGAGTTGCGGATGGTCCCTTCGGCACAACTGGCCGGAGCGCTTGCGGGCGCCGACGTGCTGTTCGTCTATGACTTTTCCTCGCCGGCGCTGGCCTCGGCGTGGCCGGTGGCCGATTCGCTGCGCTGGGTGCAGGTTGGCGCCATCGGGGTGGACGCGGTGCTCTTCGACGAGTTGGTGGACAGCGACGTGATCGTCACCAATTCCCGCGGCATCTTCGAAGAAGCTATCGCCGAGTATGTGCTGGGACAAATCCTGGTCTTCGCCAAGGGTTTTCGACGGTCCTGGAGCGCTCAGCGTGCCCGGCGCTGGCAGCACTTCGACACCGAACGCATCGCCGGGGCGGCGGTGACGATCGTCGGGCCCGGGCCGGTCGGCCGTGCCGTCGCGCGGCTGCTGACTGCGGCCGGAATGACCGTGCGGGGGGTCGGGCGCACGTCGCGAACCGACGCCGACTTCGGCGAGATCTGCACCGACCTGCACGCCGCGGTCGCCGACGCCGACTACGTCGTGCTGGCCGCGCCACTGACCACGCAGACCCGCGGCCTGATCGACGCCGCCGCGCTGGGCGCGATGCGCCCCGGGGTGCGATTGATCAACGTCGGCCGCGGCGAACTGGTGGTCACCGATGCGTTGGTGGCGGCGCTGCACGACGGGCGTGTCGGCGGCGCGGCACTCGATGTCGTCGACCCCGAGCCACTGCCGTCCGGCCATCCGCTCTGGGCCGCACCCAATGTTGCGCTGACCCCGCATCACAGCGGTGACGTGCACGGCTGGACCACCGCAGTGCAGCAGCAGTTCGTCGACAACTTCCGTCGTTACGTCTCCGGTCGGCCGCTGCTCAATGTGGTCGACAAGCACCGCGGATACGCGGTGACCGGCTGAGGAGCCACGCAGATGACCAGCCCGACCGACTTGACCGCACTGCAGTTGGTGGCCGCCTACACCTCCGGCGAACTTTCGCCCGTCGAGGCGACCGCGGCTGCGCTCTCGGTGATCGCCGAACGCGACGGCGACATCAACGCGTTCTGCCTGGTCGACGAGGAAGCCGCACTGGCTCAGGCGCGCAAGTCCGAGGCCCGCTGGGGCGGCAACTACACCAAGGGTCTGCTCGACGGGGTGCCGGTCGCCGTCAAAGACGTCTTCCGCACCGCCGGCTGGCCCACCCTGCGCGGCTCCCTGCTCACCGACGCCGCCGGGCCCTGGATCGAAGACAGCCCGGCGGTGGGGAAGATGCGAGACGACGGCATGGTGCTGCTCGGCAAGACCACCACCTGCGAGTTGGCGTGGAAGGCCGTCACCGACAGCCCGCGCACCGGCATCACCCGCAATCCCGTCGACACCACCCGCACCGCCGGCGGATCGTCGGGTGGCAGCGCCGCCGCGGTCGCCGCCGGTATGGCGCCGCTGGCGGTGGGTACCGACGGCGGCGGCAGCATCCGCATCCCGGCGAGTTTCTGCGGAGTCGTCGGTTTCAAGCCCACCTATGGGCGCGTGCCGATGTATCCGATCAGCCCGTTCGGGCCGCTGGCGCACGGCGGACCGATCACCCGGACCGTCGAGGACGCCGCGATGCTGATGGACATCATCGCCCTGCCCGATCACCGCGACCCGACCTCGCTGCCGCCGACGCTGACCACCTATCGCGGGGCGATCCGCCGCGACGTCGTCGGTCTGGGTGTCGCCTACTCGCCCACCCTGGGCTACGTCGACGTCGACCCGCAGGTTGCGACGGCGGTCGCGACGGCTGTGCAGGCGTTGGCCGACGCCGGGTTGAACGTCGTGCAGGCTGATCCCGGTTTCACCGATCCGGTCGACGCCTTCGAAACGCTCTGGGCGACCGGCGCCGCGGCCAGCCTGCGCGGCTACGAGCAGTCCCGCGACCTCGTCGACCCCGGCCTGGTCGACATGTGGGACGCAGGCCTGGGCGTTTCGGCCGTCGACTACCTGGACGCGCGGCAGGCCTGCGTCGATCTGGGGCTGACCATGGGGCAGTTCCACGAACGGCACAACCTGTTGATCACCCCGACCACACCGATCCCACCGTTCACCGCCGGTCACGACGTGCCGGTCGACTCCGGCCTGCGCTGGTGGGCCGAATGGACACCGTTCACCTACCCGTTCAACATGACCCAGCAGCCGGCGCTCTCCATCCCGATCGGCACTACCGCCGAAGGACTGCCGATCGGTCTGCAATTTGTCGGCCCGAGGTACAGCGACGACCTGGTGCTGGCCGTGGGCCTGTTCGCCGAGCAGGTGCTGGGGTAGCCACGGGCTAGCCACGCCGAGCAGACGCATAGGCCCCCGAAATGCTGCCGAATGTGGGGGCTTTCGCGTCTGCGCGGCGGGGAACTAAGCCCGGGCGAAGGCCAACTGCTCGCCGACCGCGCCGCCCATCCACAGGTCGTTGCAGGCCGCCGCCATCTCGGCCAGGCCGTCTTCGATCGTCGCGAAGACGTTCCCGGGAACCCAGCCGACGTCACCGTTGAGCAGCAGGTTGTTGCGGCCGTAAAAGATTGCCAGGTCGGTGGCGCCTTGCGGTGAGTGTGCTTGCGCGCCAGCGTCATACCCGTAGGCCGGGTTGCCGATCTCGGCCGCGTCGAAGCTGAAAAAGCACACGTCGCCGGGGATCGGCGTGACGGTGCAGTTCTCCCGACCGGGTGGGGGAAGCGGCGGCACCAGTGTGTACACCTCGTTGCGGGCGTACTTGCCGTGGTATGCCTGACCGGCGAGCGGCAACGCATCCCAGACCGCCGCGCAGGTGCGCGGCGCCTGA
>NZ_JBYCLE010000394.1:0-5718 GCF_057473765.1 Mycobacterium sp. TH-M106
GCCGAAGGCTCGGGTCGCCGTCTCACCCGGCCATGCTCACCAGGCGCGTGAGCTGGTCGCGGCGCTCGATGTCGAGCTTGGCGAAGATGCGGTAGAGGTGCCCGTCGACCGTTCGCATCGAGACCGACAGCCGATCGGCGACCTGACGGTTGGATAACCCCGCCGCGACCAGTCCCGCGACCTCGCGTTCCCGGTCGGTGATGGGCAGCGGCCGGGCGGTCGCCTCGGTCGCCGGGGTCCGCAGGCCGTTCCGACCGGCCAGCCAGTGTGCCCGGGTCGACGACTCCAACGCTTTGCGGCGGTGCCCGGTACGCGCGTGTTCGCGTGCGGCTTGGGCTGCCGCGTCGGCGACCAGCGATTCAGCCCCCAACTCGGCGAACCGGTCGGCCGCGGCGTCGAGCACGTCGCCGTCGCGGCCGGCCAGGCCGCGGGCATGCGCGGCGGCGGCCTGCGCCAACGGGGTGTCCAGCAACCCGGCAAGTTCGCCGAGCCGTGCGGCGCACGACCGGTCGCCGAACCGGACAGCGGTGTGCAGCGCCCGCATCTCTACGGCCCCCATTCCGGACCGCCGGGCGATCTGCGCAGCGCGCCGCGCGTGCGCCTGAGCGGCGGTGGTCGCACCGGCCGACGCCCGTTCCCAGGCGCGGGCAAGCTCAAGTTCGGGGAGGAACACGACGACCTGCGGCCCATTGGCGTCCTCGCACTGCTTCAGCGCGATGGCAGCGGCGTCGCGATCTCCTCGCTCGGCCTCGGCCTGCGCCAGCCAGGCCGCCACCAGCATCAACCAGCCCGACGGAAAACCCTGCGACATCACCGACACCGAGTCGTGGAATGCCGCGCATGCCGAAGCCAACGCACCGCGGGCCATGTTGACCACTCCCAGCATCGCGTTCGCCATGGGCTCCGCTTGGGGCACACCCACGGTCGCCGCCGCGCAGCGTTGCCACACCCGCTCGGCCGCCGGAAAATCACCCTCGGCCGTCGACGCCATCACCTCAGCCAGGCCGATCGTGAACCGCAACAGCCCCGACTCGTCGACCATGGCCGCTCGCCACCCCGTGTCAGCGATGCGGGCAGCCTCTGAGAAACGCCCAGACAGGGCCAACGCCCACGACGCCGACGACGCTGCCCACACCGTCGCCTTCGGATCGACGTGCGACTCGCACACCGCCACCCCGGTGCCGATCGCCGTGGGCAGGTCGCCGGAAGAGAACGCGAACGTCGCGTCAATGGCGGTGGCCAGACTGGGTGAACCCGCCGACTCGACGCGGCCCTTCACCTCGGCCAGCACCGCCCGCGCTGCATCCACTCGCCCGCAGCTCCAGAACAGATTCACCGCACGCAGACAACCCCATCGCTCGATGAGCAGTTCGTCGGCGCCGTCGGGGACGAACGTGCCCAACACTGCCTCGGCCTCCGCCCCGCGGTCCTGCCAACTCATCGCCTCGGCCAGCACGATTGCCGCCGCAAGGCCCCCACCGCGGTCGAACGCAAAGCGGGCCAGTTCCTCACCGGCGACGACGTTCGACATGGCGACCGCGCTGGCGGCCGCCTCGGTGATCAGGTCGAGATCCGGTGGCAGATCGCTACCCGCCATGAACTGAGCCAGCCGGATAAGGGTGCGCACATCCGGGCGCCCACAGCGCGGTGGCGTCGCAGCCAAACGCTGCCGCAGTTGTTGGGCCAGTAGGCTATTGAGCTGTCGGGTCCGCACCACCCCGACGCGCCGAAGTGCCGCTTCGCCGAAGACGGGGTGCTGCAGACGCACCACCAGCAGTGAGCCGTCGGCGACGAGCTGGATCAGGCCCCGGCGTTCCAGGCGTGCCAGCGCGTCGTTGTCGCAGATCTGGCGCAGGATCTCCCAGTCCAGCACCTCGGCAACGGCCAGGACCTCGACGACCTTAAGTTCCTCGGGCGCCAACGACCGCAGCCGAAAATCCAGAAGGTCGTAAAGCTCGTCGCCACTGCGCAGCGGACCGCGAAGTTGCCAGCCCAACTCGGTCCGCGCCAGCACGCCGTTCTCACGGCCAGCGAGCAGCAGGCCACGAAGGAACAGCGGATTGCCGGCGGTCCGGCGGTACAGCTCGTCGACCAGACGGCTTTGGACCGCGTCACCGAGCACGGCGCGGGCCAGCTCCCCGGTCTGGGCCCGGGTGAACGCCTCGATCCTCAGCCGCAGCATCAGCCCTTCTTTCCACAGCGCCGTCACCGCGTCGGGCACCGCACCATCCGACCGGATCACCACGATCAACCTGCTATGGCCACCGAGCGCGAGTTGGTGCAGCAACGTCGCCGACAAGGCATCGAGCAACTGGGCGTCATCGACCACCAGCACCAGATTGTCGTCCTGTTCCAACGCGCGGTGCGCGGCGGCGAGCAGCACTGCGGGTTCATGTGCTTCACCGATGGCCACCGACCGGTAGAAGGCCCCCAACGGGACCGCGCGACCGGCCGCGGTGCCCAGCACGAACCGCACCGTCCGCCCGCTGGCCTGCAAGGCCTCGGCAAGACTACGTGCCAGAGTCGACTTGCCGACCCCGCTCTCGCCGGCCAGCACGACCCCGCACACCGACGCGCCGTCCTCGAGCGCGGCCAACGCCCGGTGAAACTCGGCGTCGCGCTCCACTATCGGCCAACGCGGTACAGACCCCTCGGACCCCTCGGGCACCTGCGCCGCACTCCCAACCTCCCGGCCCACATGCTGCGGTGACTGGAGGCTGTCGGCTTTGGGCGTGTGTTCAGACATGGGCATGCCCGACCATAGCAGAGTGTGTCCCGTTTTAGAGATTAAATCTCGATGAACAGATCTAGGACTGTGGATCGGGATAGCCAGGTCTGTATTGAGTGGTTGCGCCACTATCAATGGATAAGCTACCATCAGCACGTGACACGCACCAATAGAGAGGGCCGCGACCTCAGGCGGGTTCTGGAATACGCCCTGAACCGCGACATCTCCGATGTCGAGATGGCCGGCGCGTTGGGCATGCCGACGAGCACCTTCGGGAAGCGCAAGCGCAAGTCCGACTTCCCGACCTTCGAGGAGCTGACGCAGCTCGCCGTGCACTTTGGGCTCGACGCGCTCGCCCTCCAGGTCGACTTCGGGTTCATTCCCGAGGACGCCCTGCGGGAGCCGCGCCCTTTGCTGTCGACGATCAGGAGAACGGAGACGACCAAGCTGGTTAAGCGGAGGCCACGCCCGGACGCCGCCCCTTTGTGATAGACCTAGCGGTAACTCGGTCCTGGGACGCACAGGAGGTTTGCAGTGGCATTGACGCTGTTGGTGTGCGCCACCACGTTCTTCAGCGCCTACACGTTGTGGACGCGGCGCTCCACCTGGCGTGTCCGGTGGGAGGGCGCGACGACGATCGCCGTCATCGGCCTCACTACCTGCATGCTGTTGATCACGCCGCTGGTGGCCGGGCTATGGGAAGGACCGCTGCACGCTGTCGCCCGAGTCTGGGGCCTGGAGCACCTGATGGGGCACCTGGCGTATCTGATCGGCATAGCGGCGCTGCTGCACGCCACGATCAGCCGTGTCGATCTGCCCCACCCGGGACAGTTTTTCCGGCGACGGATCCTGCTCCCCGGCGCCGTCGCGGTTCCCGTTCTCGTCGTCGTTTTCCTCGCGGACGCCCCCAACCACCCGGTGCCCGACTTCATCCAGGACGATAGCTCTCCCGCGTACTGGCTGCTCCTGTGCGCCGCGGCGACATGGATCATCGGGAATCTCGTGTGGGCGCTGTCCATTATCCGATGCTCTCCGCGTAGCCGTGTGGTCGCCGACATCTACCTCGCCGCATTGGGCCTCGACGGCGCTTGCGTAGCGTGCCTGGTGCTGCACGCCGTGTCGCGCTACCCCGGCTGGCCAGGCTGGATGTTCCTGTGTGCGTCATGCGTGGGCTACACGTCGGGCGCATGGTGGTCGTGGCGACTCAAGCTGGAGTGGCTGGGCTTGCAATCGCGAGGGCTCGGCGTCACGGTTCGCGACAGCCGAACCCTAGCCCGCGTGTAGCGGGGCGTCGCCCCGTCCCGGTGGGAGCGCTCACCGGCTGAGGTCTCCGCAGATCGTTTCGGCCGGTCAGTTCGCAGCCGCCGCGATCACCTGGTCCACTTCGAGGGCGCGGTCGGCCATCTCGGCGTGTGCCTTATCCAGTGCGTCGGCCTGATCCTCGTCGGCCTTCATCAGCGCCTCGATGTCGAAGCCGCCCATCTCGAGGACGCCCATATCCGTGAAGGCCTTCTGCACCTTGTCGCCCCACAACCCGATGTCCTTGACAATCGGCACGATGCGGCTGAACAGGTGCGAACGGAACTGGATCATCAACGGCGACTTGTCGACCCAGTCGGCACACGCTTGCACGTCGAGGCCGAGGGTCTCGAAGACCTCTTCACCGCGGAACCGGTCGCGCATCAGGTAGCAGGCATCCACGACAAACTCTTCACGCTCGTCCCGCTCGGCTACCGTCAGCGCAGAGTAGTAGTCCTTCAGCGAGATTCGGCCGAAGGCGACGTGCCGGGCCTCGTCCTGCATGACATAGGCCAGCAACTGCTTGGCCAGCGAGTCCGGTGGCGCCATGTCACGCAGCACTCCGAACGCGGCGAGTGCGAGCCCTTCGATGAGGACCTGCATGCCGAGGTAGGGCATGTCCCAACGCGCGTCGCGCAGGGTGTCGTCGAGCAGTGCGGTCAGGTGCTTGTTGATCGGGTAGACCAGGCCGACCTTCTCCTGCAGGAACCGCGCGAACGTCTCGACGTGCCGAGCCTCGTCCATGGTCTGGGTGGCCGCGTAGAACTTCGCGTCCAGGTCCGGGACCACGTCGACGATCTTGGCCGCGCACACCATCGCCCCCTGCTCGCCGTGCAGGAACTGCGAGAACTGCCAGGATTGGAAGTGTTGGCGCATCTCGGCGTGCCGTGATTCGTCTGCGGCCTCCCACATCGGGCTGCCGAACAGCGGATGGAACTCGTCGGGCAGCCCGATCGGGTTCGCCGGGTCGACGTCTTGCGTCCAGTCGATGCGCGACTGGGCGTCCCACTGCTTGTCCTTGCCCTTTTGGTACAGGGACAGGAGCCGGGCGCGTCCCTCGTCGTACTCCCACGTGAAGCGCGCATCGCCGACGCAGGGAACCTCCCACGAATACGGCGCGGGTACCTCCGTGTATTTGTCCCTGGTGGTCATGCGCTGCTACCTCTCTGCCCGATATCCGAAAGTGGTCACGTGTCGACTTTCATGGTGCGCCGCGTTCGGCGCCAGCGTCAACCATTGCCCCCGGGGGCTGTCGCGCAGCGAGCCGATAGCGCCGAGCAGACGCCTGTCTACGGCAAGGCCCGTCTCACAGGGAAATGAGGGTCTTGGCGTCTGCTCGAGCGGTGGAACCTCGTGCCAAACAGACGCCTGTCAACGGCAAGGTCCGCCTCACCGATAGGCGTCGCTGCGCTTGGCCACGTTGAACACCGTTACTTCGCCGGCAGCGTCGTCGATGGAGTACACCACTCGATATTGTCCGAATCGTACCCGCCAATCACGCTGACTCCCAACCAGTTTCTTCGCGTTGACCGGTCGCGGATCGTGGGACAGACCTATGGCCACCTGCAGCGCTGCTTCCAACTCGACACGGGTAAGTCGCTGCAACTGCTTGAGTACGTCAGGGTGGAACGAGATCCTCATCCGGCCGCGAACGCGTCCGCGTCGACACCGAGCTCATCGAGCATCTCCGC
>NZ_JBYCLE010000395.1:0-11148 GCF_057473765.1 Mycobacterium sp. TH-M106
ACTACCCGGCGCCGTACATGACCAACGACAACCTGGAGTACTTCGACGACGCCTACGAGATCGGGCCGGAGAAGATCATCGACACCTACGCCGCGGCAACCCAGCACGTCGACCAGGGCCTGTCGTTGACGCTGTTCTTCAAGGACACCGCCACCACCCGCGATGTGAACAAAGCGCAGATCTACGCCTGGCGCAAAGGAATCAAGACGCTGTACTACATCCGGGTGCGCCAGATGGCGCTGGAGGGCACCGAGGTGGAGGGCTGCGTGTCCTGCATGCTCTAGCGCCTGCGGCGGGCTGGACCGCCGTCTCGCCGAGCGTGAAGTTGTTGCGAGATTTGCCCGGATTTCTCGCAACAGCTTCACGTTCGGCGCCGGTCTAGTAGGTGTGCTGCGGCCCCTGCGCCTTGGCGTACATCCGGCGGAGCAGGAAATCGCGTGCTCGGCCGTTGTCGATCACCTTGATGCCGGCGTTGGCGATCGCCGGTATGCCGGCCAGCCGGTGAAACACCCGGCCGCGCCGGTACTCGCGGCCCCAGGCCGCCTCGATTCGCTGGGCGTAGTTGCTGAAGTCGCCGGGTCCGGCGTTGGTCAGCGCCGCTATCGCGCACTCGCCAGCAGCCAGCCCGGATTCTAGTGCTTTGGAGATGCCGGCACCCGATGCCGGCTTGCCCGCGCCTAGCGAGTCGCCGGCGAACAGCACACCCGGCCGCCACGGCGGCCAGGCGGTGAAGCCCATCGGTAGCCGCCAGGCCCGTACTGTCTTGGACTTCTTCAGCTCGTCGATCGACGGCAACTTCCAGTCACTCGGCAGGGTGCCCAGGAAGTCCCCGAAAAACTGGGTGGCGTTGATGGCCTGCCAGTTCTTGTAGCTGTTGACGTAGCCCAGGCCGATGTTGACCCGCCTACCACCGAGCGGGAAAACCCAGCCGTAGCCGGGTAGTTGGTCGCCGTGAAACACCAGCCTCAGGTAGATGTCGAGGGAATCGGTGTCGGGCCGGTCGGCGGCCATCTCGGCGCGGATCGCGATGGCCGAGTAGCCGTCGTAGTCCGAGTCCAGCTGCAGTGCCCGCTTGATCGGCGAGTAGGCGCCGTCGGCGGCGATGACCGCGTCGGCGGCAATCCTCTCCCCGCCCTTGAGCGCCACCCCGGCGACCCGGCCCGCGTCGTCGACCACCGGACCGGCCACCTCGGCGCACTGGCGAACCTCTGCTCCCGCGGACTCGGCATGCTTGAGCAGCAACGTGTCCAGTTCGGGTCGGCGGGCGACGTGGCCATGGTCGGGCATTCCGGGGCGTCGCGGAAACGACAGCTCCCACAGGCTCGGACTGAACACCCGCACCCGGTCGACCCGGTGGAATCTGGCGACCTGCTCGGCGAGCCCCATCTTCTGCAGATAGCTGACCGCGCGCGCGGTCAGGCCGTCGCCGCACGGTTTGTCGCGGGGAAACTCGGCTTTGTCCAGGACCACGACCCGCGCACCGGTCTGCGCGGCCTGCCATGCGGCCGCCGACCCGGCCGGGCCGCCTCCCACAATCGCCAGGTCGAATCGTTGCTTCACCACGTCTCGTCTCGATATTCGCGGGGTGCCCAGGCATGGTCACGAGATGTTCGGGACCCCCTACGATGCTATCGAACCGACCCGCCTGCTCCGGAACGGACGATCATCGCGGGTTAGCGTGCTTTATGCGCAGGTCAGCAACGACAACGCGGTAAAGTGCTTGGCGTGCGCCGATTAGCCGGAGGAGCCGGAACAGCCAGAGCAGCCGGGGCAGCCAGAGTAGCCAGACCCAAACCCGGTGGGGACACCGGGCCGAAGGTCGACGCGCGCAGCGAACGTTGGCGCGAACATCGCAAAAGGGTGCGCAGCGAGATCGTCGGCGCCGCTTTCCGCGCCATCGACCGGCTCGGGCCCGATGTGAGCGTGCGGGAGATAGCCGAAGAGGCCGGCACCGCCAAGCCGAAGATCTACCGGCATTTCGCCGACAAATCCGATCTCTTCCAGGCGATCGGGGAACGGCTGCGTGACGAGCTGTGGGCGGCGATTTTCCCTTCGGTGGACTTCGCCACCGACTCGACCCGCGACGTCATCAGGCGCGCGGTCGAAGAGTACGTCACGCTGATCGACCAGCATCCCAACGTGCTGAGGTGCTTCATCCAGGGCCGCATTCCGGAACAGTCCGAATCGACGGTGCGGACGCTCAACGAGGGCCGGGAGATCACCCTGGCGATCGCCGAGATGTTCAACAACGAGCTACGCGAGATGCAGCTGGACCGCGCCGCGATCGAGTTGGCGGCGTTCGCCGCGTTCGGGTCGGCGGCCTCAGCCACCGACTGGTGGCTGGGTCCCACGCCGGACAGCCCGCGGCGCATGGCGAACGAGGCGTTCGTCGCGCACCTGACCACGATCATGATGGGTGTGATCAGCGGCACCGGTGAGCTGTTGGGTATCGAGATCAACCCGGACCGGCCGATCCATGAGGCGGTGCCCCGTCAGCAGCCGGTCGCCTGAGGCGCACCCGGTAGCACCGACGCCGAGTCGCCACCGCTGTGCAGGTACCATGCCGGTGGACCGAATCCCCGTAGGACCCCGTAACTTCGGTCTAAGCTCTGGCAAGCTGAAGAGGTGAAGGCTGCATGACGCAGAGTCAGCGCATCGCAGATTGGAATCCAGAAGATGGCCTGGCCTGGGATGCCGGCAACAACGTCCTCGCGCGACGCAACCTGATCTGGTCGATCGTCACCTCCCATGTCGCCTTTTCGATCTGGTCCTTGTGGTCGGTAATGGTGCTGTTCATGCCGGCATCGGTCTACGGGTTCTCGACCGGTGACAAGCTGCTGGTGGGCGCCGTCGCCTCCCTGGTGGGAGCGCTCGCGCGGATGTTCTACCCGATGTTCAACGCCAGGTTCGGCTGCCGCAGCTGGGCGACGTTCTCTTCGGTGATACTGCTGGTCCCGACCGTCGGGGCGATCGTGCTGTTGGCCCATCCCGGTTGGCCATTGTGGCCCTATCTAGTCTGCGCCGCGTTGAACGGATTGGGCGCCGGCAACTACTCGGCGTCGCTGGCCAACGCGGAGGTGTTTTACCCGCAGCGGCTCAAGGGATTCGCGCTGGGTCTCACCGGCGGAATCGCGAACCTCGGATCAGCGTCCATCCAGGCGGTCGGACTGGTTGTGCTGGCCACCGCCGGTGACCAGGCGCCGTACCTGGTGTGCGCGATCTATCTGGTGCTGCTGGCCGTTGGCGCGCTCGGCGCGGCGTTGTTCATGGACAACCTCGACTACCGCATCGACATGACTCACCTGAAAGCCATCTTGCCGCTGTCTGACTCCTGGGGGATCTCATTCCTCTACCTGTGCTGCTTCGGGTCGTTCCTCGGTTTCGCTTTCGCTTTCGGCCAACTGCTCCAGCACAACTTCATGGCCGCCGGGCAGAGCAGCGCGCAGGCGTCGCTGCATGCCGCTGAGATCGCTTTCATCGGGCCACTGTTGGGGGCGGCCGGGCGGGTCGTCGGTGGTCGATTGAGCGACCGCTTCGGTGGTGGGCGTGTTACGCTCAGTGTTTTGGCCGCCATGGTTCTGGCCGGTGGGTTTCTCATCGCCGTCAGCACCCACGACGACCTCACCCGGAGGGCCGGTGACAATCTAACGGCCATGACGATGAGTGGTTACGTCGTCGGTTTTATCGTGCTGTTCAGCCTGTCCGGATTGGGCAGCGGTTCGGTTTTCAAGCTGATCCCGTCGGTCTTCGAAGCGCGCGGCGCTGCGCTGAACGTCAGCCCAGCCGAACGCCTTGACTGGGCCCGCGTGCGGTCGGGAGCGTTGATCGGCTTCGCCGGCGCGTTCGGGACGCTCGGCGGTGTGGGGATCAACGTGGCGCTGCGACAGTCCTATGACAGCACCGGAACCGAGACACCGGCATTCTGGGTCTTCTTGATGTGCTATGTGGGCGGCGCGATGTTGACCTGGTCGCGCTATGTGTCACCCAGGAGCGCAGTCGTCGAGGCGCCAGCGGTGTAGCGCGATACTCCGCTGTTCTGCGAAGGTGCGACCGCAGCCCCACAGGACCGCAGCTTTTCGAAACCGGGCGGCACCAGCGGTCGCGACGCTCCGAGTATTCACCGCGGGTTCATGTGGCGCTTCCCGCATGTCAACGCCGTGAGCGTAATGATGAGTTGGTGGAATCCAGGACCGCCTACCGAGCGCAACTTGCGAAGCTCGTCGAGCGGCTCGAAACGATGTGCGAGCTGGCTGTGTCTGCCATGGAACGTGCAACGCAGGCCTTGCTGCAGGTGGATCTGGTTCTGGCCGAGCAGGTCATCACCGACGGCGACGAGATCATCGCGCTGGGTTCGTATGCCGAGGATGATGCCCTCGCGGTGTTGGCTTTGCAGGCGCCGGTCGCCGGTGATCTGCGGACAGTCGTCAGCGCCATCCAGGTGGCTGCTGACATCAGCCGGATGGGATCGTTGGCCCTACACGTTGCCAAGATCGTCCGTCGGCGCCATCCTCAGCACGTGTTGCCGGAAGAAGTCAACGGGTGCTTCAACGAGATGGGCAGCATCGCAGTCGAATTGGGTCACGATGCCGGGGAGGTTCTCCTGTCGCGTGACCCGAGGAAAGCTGCGGTTATGCGCCAAGAAGACGAGACGATGGACGCCCTGCTCCGGAGCCTGTTCACCGTACTGATGGATCGTGAATGGAAGCACGGAGTAGTCGCCGCCGTCGACGTGACGTTGCTGGGCCGCTTTTATGAGCGCTTCGCCGATCACGCCATCGAAGTTGCGCGCAGGGTCATCTTCCAAGCGGTCGGCAGGGGCACCGACGGAGAAAGCTGGTGGCCCGCCGTTGGGACTGCGAACTACGACACGACTGGACGCTACGCCGACCTGAGCTCGGTTACCGCCCCTACACGCAGCTGTGACCGGCCCATCGTCTCATCAAGCAGACGGTGAACACCCGGCGCTTTGCTCGTGCACAGCTCCGGTGACCAATTCCATCCCGTGGCGCACGTTCAGTCTGGCAGGAAACCACTCCGCCGGAGACGCCCCACTGTTGATGGCTGTTGCGAGCCGGACGGTCAGCGGTCACAGTGCACATTCGTGAACAGCGGATGAATGCTTCGCGTCTTAGGTGAACAAGCTTCAAAATCTCTGTGAAGGTTGGTGATCGGGTCTATGGGAGCCCGCCCGGCCAGATCTAGAGTCTTACCCAGGTCGCTGGCGCTGGAAAGCTGTTGAGCCTCAGGTGCATTGAGTGCGATTCATCGAGGCATCGGCGCCGTGAGCAGACGAGGAGATGAGGAATGTCGAAAGCGGAATCCCGGCCCGCGAAAACGCCACGCCACATGCCGCTCCGGTGGCGCGGCTTCCCGAACGTCAGGGTGCCGATGCTGTTCGTGACTTCAGCCTGGGCGGCAGCCCTGCTCGGCGTGGCAGTACCGGCACACGCCGAGCCAACCGATCCGTACACGTATGTTGCCAGCGCGACGGACGATACTTTCCTTCGGGCACTCGATCACCTCGGCATCGCGCACCCGAATGATGTCGAGGCAGTCAACATCGCCAGAGGTGCCTGCGCGCACATCCAGAGTGGCCACAGCGTTCGCGAAGCCGTGGACGGGGTGAGAAACTCCTACCCCGGCATGGCGCTTTTGCAGGGCGCCCACTTCGTGGCGGTCGCGCGGGGCGTATTCTGCCCCGACGCCTCAAGTTACTGATTCCGCTGCGGAGCCACTGCTCTCACCTGCTCTCACCGGGCTGTGCGGGCGGTATCCGACTGGGCGGCTGCACCGACTCCTTTGACCATCGCCCTGGGAGGCAGGGTGCCGTAGCGTCCACCGAGGTGGCCGGCCCGCGGAGCAGCTATCCGCCGGAGGAAGGACGGGGCACCTGGTAGCGGGGCGGCGTGACCTGCAAGATGGCGCTGACACTGGGGCGCACGATCTTGCGGGCCGCGGCCGCCCCCGCCGCCCCGGCCATCGGCCCCATGGCCGCCGCCGGCCCCGTGCCGGCCACGCTCACCTGCGGAGTCGCCCCCCACGACCCCTTGGTCCCCCACGAGGACAGGTACTGGTCGGTCGCAGCAGCGACTGGAGTCGCATTCCCCCACGCCGGCGGCGCCGACAACTGCCCCACCGCGGCCGCCTCGCCCACGCTGACCAACACCGCCCTGTCGACGCCTGCTCCCGCTGTCGCAGCTTCCGCTGTCGCAGTCAGAACCGTTGATGATGCCGCCTCGGCGGAGGCGGATGTCGCCCCGGCCAGCCCGGGCGGCGGTGAAAAAAGTGCGCCATCGGAGACGAATTTGACACCAAGAATGATGGCATCGCCGACAGCGCCGACATTACGAGCTTGCACCAACATATAGACGTCCGGGGTTCGTTGGACGTAGTTCAGATTATTCATCAGCGTGATAAACGACTGCGGTATCGGTATACCAGTCTGTGACGATGTGCCCGGTGCTGCCGAGAGCAGCTGCGGCACCGTCGAGAGAAACTGCGACAGGCTGGATTGCGAAGCAGCCGCCGCAGCGGGTGCAGCCGCGGCTACGGGCGCCGCAGCAGGGTTGGTGGTCGGCGGCGGCGCGGTGAACGGCGCCAGTTTCGTCGCCGAGGACGCCGACGTGGCATAGCTGTGCATCGCGGCGGCGTCTTGCACCCACATTGCGTCGTAGGCGGCCTCGGTGGCCGCGATCTGGGCCGCGTTCTGCCCCAGGAGGTTGGTCGCGATCAGGTTGGCCAGCAGGGTCCGGTTGGCGGCGATCAGCGGCGGCGGCACAACTGCCGCATGTGCCGTCTCGAAGGCGGCCGCCGCCGTCCGAGCTTGGCTGCCCGCCAGCTGGGCTCGTCCCGCTGTGGCAGCCGCCCACTGCGCAAACGGCGCAGCCGCAGCAGCCATGGCATTCGAAGCAGCACCCAGCCACCCCTCGTCCTGCAAGCTCGAAATCGTCGAAACGTAGCTGCGCGCAAACGAATCCAGTTCGGCGGCAAGCGCATCCCAGGCAGACGCCGCCACCGTCGTCGGCTCCGACCCCGGACCTGAATACATCCTGGCCGAGGTGATCTCCGGCGGCAACAGCCCGAAGTCCAGCATGTGCATCCCCTTCCTTGCCCGGCCGCAGCTGGCGTTGGCCGGCCCCGGCGATCACAACTGCTGTTATCCGCCGGCAGCGGGCCGCGGCATGCGGAACCGGTTTTCTCGCATGCGGAAGACGGCGTTGCCGCTGTGGTACTGCGCCGGGCCGCCCACCGGTCCCAGAGCTGGTGGCAGCGCTGGATGGTCGGGTGTGGGCGTCGCCGACTTGGCACTGACAAGTTCCGCTGGAACGGCCTGCGGGCCTGTTCCCGTTGCCTGCACCTGCGGCGACTGGGCGACATAACCTGCCTTGGGCGCTGGTGTGGCTCCCGCCCAGCTCCGCGGAACCGACAGCTTTCCCACCGATGCCGCTTTGCCGGTGCTGGCGAGTACCGGTTCGCCGTGTGCGCTGGTCGAACTCGTGAACGCCCCTTCGCCCAGCAGAAACGGCGGATTCCTCGGCAGAAAGAGATGGTTGCCGAAGAGTAGGTAACTGGTATTGAAATCGGTCTGATCACCGAACGTGACGCCGTAATTGTAATATTGCGCAGTGAACGATTCGTGGAAAAGGTTCACAACTTTCTGCAACGATTGCCAACTGTTGATGTAGTAGATGCCCGATGACCCCGACGAAGACGTGGATGCAGCGGTACTGGAGCTGGCCGACACGCTCTGCCCGAGATGTGACGAAGCCGTAAGTGCGTGCGACAAAGCTGTCTGCGCCGTTTGGGTGGCCGCGGTCCTCTGGGCGGATTGCCCGCCGAGGTTGGCGGTCTGCGGCGGCGTGTTGAACGGCGTCAGCGCGGCCGCCGCCGGCAACGAAGAGCCGGCATAGCCGTGCATGGCGGTGGCGTCTTGAGCCCACATCTCGGCGTAGTGAGCCTCAGTGGCCGCAATCGCCGGGGTGTTCTGTCCAAGAAAGTTGGTCGCGATCAGCGCCATCAGCAATGCCCGGTTGGCTGCGATCACCGGTGGGGGCACCGTCGCGGCGAACGCCGCCTCGTAGGCGGCCGCCGCCGCGCGGTGCTGGCTGGCCGTCTGTTCAGCTTGGGTGGCTGTGGCGTTCGCCCACGCCATGTACGGTGCGGCCGCGGCGGCCATCGCGGCCGAGGCAGATCCCGACCACGCCTGGCCTTGCAGAGCCGTCAACTCCGCCGCGTAGCCGGCGGCGAGCGATTCGAGTTGGCCGGCGACGCCATCCCAGGCTGTCGCGGCCGCCATCATATGGCCCGACCCGGGACCGGCGTACATCCTGGCCGAATTGACCTCGGGTGGCAGTGTCGAAAAATCCAGCATCTCTATTCCTCAAACTCTGGCGATCGTCCTGGAGAACAACGGCGGTGGCGCTCTGTGCGACGGCACGGCCACCGGCGGTGGTTATCCACCGGATTTAGGGCTGGACATCTTGAAGCGGCGAGGTGGAACCTTCAGCGCCTTGCCGACGACGGGACGCATCAGCAGGGTGCCGGCGGCGGCCGCAGCGGCCACCTCTGCCATCGATTCCGCACCCACCGTCGCAGGCGCGCCGGCCTCCCACCACGCCTCGACCTCCGACAGCCACGGTGCCTGTTGGCTGGCGATAGCAGCGACCGGCGTCGCCTGCGCCCACGACTGCGGTACGGACAGCGGCCCCACCGCACCGGCGGTGCTTGCGCTGGCAAGCACTGCATTGGACGCAGTCAGCTCCGCGGCCAGACCCGCGCCTCCGAACGTGACCGCTGACGGTGCGGCGCCCAGTCCGACCAGCGGCGCGTACAGCGCGCCGTCGGCCAACAGTCGGCCGACGATCATGCCGGCAGCGCTGGAGTTAGCGACGGTACGAGTCATCGCCGCCAAGAAACTCACCGGCCCGCTTATGGTGTTGAAGTCTCCGACGCTGGTCAGTAACGAGGTCGGTACGGTGATTCCGAATATCGTCGATGTGCCCGAACTTGATGCGGCCGGCGCTGCTGCTGCTGAGAGCTGTTGTGGCACAGTAGAAAGCAGCTGCGACAGGCTGTTGACATGCGAAGCGCCCGAGCCGGCGGCCTGGGCGGCCGTCGTGGCGGCTTGGGCGGATTGCCCGGCAGGGTTGGTGGTGTGCGGCGGCGCGGTGAACGGCGTGAGCTTCGTCGCCGACGACGCCGACGTGGCATAGCCATACATCGCACCGGTGTCTTGGGCCCACATCGCGTCGTAGGCGGCCTCGGTGGCCGCGATCTGTGTGGTGTTCTGACCCAAGAGGTTGGTCGCGATCAGGTTGGCCAATTGGGTGCGGTTGGCGGTCACCAACGCCGGAGGCACAACGGCCGCATGTGCGGTGTCAAAGGCGGCCGCCGCCGTCCGGACTTGGCTAGCTGTCTGCTCAGCTTGTGCCGCTGTCGTCGTTGCCCACGCGAGATACGGCGTCGCCGCGGCAGCCATCGCATTCGAGGCAGGGCCCATCCAACCCTCCTGCAACGTCGAAATCGCCGCGGCGTAGCCTTTCGCGAACGAATCCAGCTGCGCGGCAACCGCGTCCCAGGCCGACGCGGTTGCTGCCATCGGCGCCGACCCCGAGCCGGTATACACCAAGGTAGAAGTGATCTCCGGCGGTGAGGCCGCGAAATTCGACATGGGCAATCCTTTCGTCAACGCTTTCGTCAACCCTTTCGTCAACCGACCGTCCCGACACAACGCCGCGACAGGCCCGGCGGGAACCTCAGTGCTCCCAGGAGACGTCCAGAATCCCTCCCAGGAAGCTTCCAGGACGGAAGTTAGGCCCAGGGGATGACTCGGCAGCGACCATGGACTAAACGGCAGATGAACGAAAGGTTTTAATCTCGGGACCTATTCGTTCGCTCGGTCGTTTCGATGACCCGGGCCGGTTTGTCTTGATGGGCCTCGGGGGCGCCAGCCGCGTTGACACCCCGGTGACGCCGGACAGCCCGGTGGTCGCGTTGACAGCCCGGTGGACGCCGGACAGACTGAAAGCAGCAAATACCCAGTACCGGCGTTCCCAGGAAAGGGTCCAGGAAAGGATCGCAGTATGACCATCGTCGAGCAGGCCGCCAACCGGGCGGCGGACAACGCCCCGGCGGTGCATACCCGCGCGCTGGTCATCGGGGCCGGGTTCGCCGGGCTCGGCATGGGCATCGCGCTGCAGCGACGGGGCATCGACTTCCTGATCCTGGAGAAGGCCGACGAGGTCGGCGGCACCTGGTACTACAACAGCTATCCGGGCTGTGCGTGTGACGTGCCGTCGCACCTGTACTCGTTCTCGTTCGAACCCAAGGCGACCTGGAGCCGGTTGTTCTCACCACAGCCGGAGATCCTGGACTACCTCAAGGGCGTTACCGACAAATACGGGCTGCGCCGCTACATTCGGTTCGGTTCGCGGGTGAACCGCGCGCACTGGGACGGCGATGAATGCCGCTGGCACGTGTTCACCGAGTCGGGTCGGGAGTACGTGGCTCAGTTCCTGATCTCGGGCGCCGGAGCGCTGCACATCCCGAGGCTGCCGGACATCGAGGGCATCGACGACTTCGGTGGGGCCGCTTTCCATTCCGCCGAGTGGGACCACAGCGTCGACCTGGCCGGCAAGCGGGTCGCAGTGATCGGCACCGGCGCCAGCGCGATCCAGATCGTGCCGGAACTGGTGCGCAAAAAAGCCGCTGTCGCGCAGGTGCAGCTGTATCAGCGCACCCCTCCTTGGGTGGTGCCGCGGCCGAACGCGCCGTTCCCGAGAGTGGTGCTCGGCGCGTTCGCCACCGTTCCCGGTCTGCGGCTGGCGGTGCGTTCTGGGATCTACTGGTGGCTCGAAGGCCTGGGCTATGCGATGACCAAACGGCCGAACCTGCTGCGGGCGGTCGAGCTGGTCGGCCGGTGGAACATCCAGCACTACGTCCACGACAAGGAGCTGCGCCGCAAGCTCACGCCGCACTACCGTGCCGGCTGCAAGCGAATCCTCTACGCCGGCAACTATTACCAGGCGGTGGCCAACCCGAAGACCACGCTGACCTCAAAATTTCACGGTAGCCCGAGTTCTCCCGTGACGGCCGTTGAGGCCGCGAGTTGGTTCGAATTTTCGGGTTGTGGGTGAGCGGCGGCGCCGC
>NZ_JBYCLE010000396.1:0-4044 GCF_057473765.1 Mycobacterium sp. TH-M106
CCCGGTGCGGCACCGTACGCTGCCCTGATGGCCACCACCCGCGTCGAACGGGCCTTCGACGGCGTCGGTGGTGTGCGCATCGTCTACGACGCCTGGACGCCCGAGGTCGCGCCACGGGCCGTGGTCGTCCTGTCGCACGGCTTCGGTGAGCACGCCCGTCGCTACGACCACGTCGCGCTGCGGTTCGGCGAGGCCGGGCTGGCAACGTACGCGCTGGATCTTCGGGGGCACGGCCGATCGGGCGGCAAGCGGGTGCTGTGCAAGGGTATGTCCGAATACACCAGGGACTTCCACACCTTGGTCGGCGTCGCCACCAGGGAGCACCCCGGTGTGCCCTGCGTGGTCCTCGGGCACAGCATGGGCGGTGCGATTGTCTTCAGCTACGGCGTGGACCACCCCGACGACTATCAGCTGATGGTGCTGTCCGGCCCGGCGGTGGCCATGCAGACCGTCGTGCCACGCCTGCTGGTGATCGCAGCCAAAGTGCTCGGGCGCATCGCGCCGGGGCTGCCGGTGCAGGCCCTCGACTCGTCGGCGGTGTCGCGTGACCCCGAGGTGGTGGCCGCCTACGACAACGACCCGCTGGTCCACCACGGCCGGGTGCCTGCCGGCGTCGCACGGGCGTTGGTGTTGGTCGGCGAGACGATGCAGCAGCGTGCCGCGGCGCTGGCCGCTCCGCTGCTCATCCTGCACGGCGGGGAAGACCGGCTGGTCCCCGTCGACGGCAGTCGGCAGCTGGCGGCCTGCGTCGGGTCTGCCGACGTGCGGTTGACCATCTATCCGGGGCTCTACCACGAGGTTTTCAACGAACCGGAGCATGATTTCGTGCTGGCCGACGTGGTGGAGTGG
Organism: Mycobacterium sp. TH-M106; assembly: GCF_057473765.1. Classification (NCBI taxonomy): domain Bacteria; kingdom Bacillati; phylum Actinomycetota; class Actinomycetes; order Mycobacteriales; family Mycobacteriaceae; genus Mycobacterium; species Mycobacterium sp. TH-M106. The sequence goes on from NZ_JBYCLE010000396.1 coordinate 850, forward strand.
ATCGACACGCGGTTGTGATATCTGGTCTTGTCGAGACTTGTCACAGGGGTCGGCTAGCTTTGCGGGCATGACTCGCGATGACAAGATGTTGGCGCGCATCGCCGCGCTGCTGCGCCAGGCCGAGGGCACCGACAACGAGCACGAGGCCGAGGCGTTTATGGCGGCGGCGCAACGACTGGCAACTGCGACCTCTATCGACCTGGCGGTTGCCCGCTCGCACGCGGCTGCCCGCTCCCGGGCGCAGACGCCGGTCCAGCGCACCATCACCATCGGGCAGCCAGGTACCAGGGGATTGCGCACCTACGTGCAACTGTTCGTCGTGATCGCATCGGCCAACGACGTGCGCTGTGACGTGGCGTCGAATTCGACGTTCGTCTACGCCTACGGCTTCGCCGAGGACATCGACGCCAGCCATGCCCTCTACGCCGGCCTGGTGGTCCAGATGGTGCGGGCGTCGGACGCCTACGTCGCCTCCGGCGCGCACCGTCCCACCCCGACGATCACCGCCCGGCTGAACTTCCAGCTGGCGTTCGGTGCCCGGGTCGGCCGGCGGCTGGCCGAGGCTCGCGAACAAGCCCGCCAGGACGCCGAGAAGGATAGTGGGCGTTCGCCGGGCACCGCTATCGCACTGCGCAACAAAGACATCGAGCTGCGAGATTACTACCGCAGCGCGTCGGCGGCACGCGGCACCTGGCGAGCCAGCCGCGCCTCGGCGGGTTATTCGTCAGCGGCCCGCCGCGCCGGGGACCGGGCCGGCAGACGGGCGCGGCTCGGCGACAGCCCGGAGCTGCCGACAGCGCGGGCCGCGTTGGGGCAGTGAACGAATTCCTTGCTGAACCCGACGCGCAACGCTCAAGGGTCTACGCCGCCGAAGAATTCGTCCGGACGTTGTTTGACCGCGCCGCTGAGCACGGAACGGGCAGCGTCGACTTCTTCGGCACTGAGCTGACCCTGCCGCCGGAGGCGCGGTTCGCGTCGGTTGCGGCGGTGCAGCGATACGTCGATGACGTGTTGGCACTGTCGGCGGTTCGGCAGCGGTGGCCGGCGGTCAGCCCGCTGTCGGTGCGGCCCCGACACGGGACGACCGCAGCACATTATGAAAGCCGTGGCAGCGCAGGCGTCATCGCGGTTCCCGACCGGCACGCCGCTGGCTGGGCGATGCGTGAGCTGGTCGTCCTGCACGAGATCGCACACCACCTCTGCGATGCCTCGCCGCCGCACGGACCGCAGTTCGTCGCGACCTTCTGCGCCTTGGCCGAACTGGTCGTGGGCCCCGAGTTAGGGCACGTGCTGCGGGTGGTCTACGCGAAGGAGGGCGTCCGGTGACAGTTACGGTTCAACAGTCACGGCGCCGCGATTCGCGCTTGCCAGCTGGGCTAGGTGGCGACGACCATGTCGTCGCCGCAGGTGCACCGATACGGTCCACTCGCGCCGGGGCAGTGGCAGGCCACCTCGATGCGAACTCGGCAACCACAGTCCTCGTGGGTGCAGGTCAGCAATGTCCCGGCTTCGTTGTTTGCCATGTGATCTGTCCTTATCTCGTGAATCTCGGTGCGGAACCACTCTATCATATACCCCCTACGGGTACTGGGTTATATCGGTGAATATCAGGTACCGTGATCGGCTAACGTTGGTCGCGTGACCCAGCAGTCGACTCCCGAAGACGTGGACGCGTTCTTGGACCGGACTCTGGTCGACGATGATCCCGAGATGGCTGCCGTACTCGCAGCCAGCGAAGCGGCCGGCTTGCCGAGAATCGCAGTCTCGCCGCAGCAGGGAAAGTTCTTGTATCTGCTGGCGAGCGCGGTCGGAGCCCGGCGCGTCCTGGAGATCGGGACCCTGGGCGGCTACAGCACCGTTTGGCTGGCCCGCGGGGCGGGTCCGCAGGGCCGGGTGCTGACGCTGGAATACAACCCCAGGCATGCCGAGGTGGCGCGGACCAATACCGCCCGCGCCGGTGTCGGCGACCGGGTGGAGGTGATCGCCGGGGCGGCGCTGGAGACCCTGCCGACCGTAACCGGCGGCCCGTTCGATCTGGTGTTCATCGACGCCGACAAGGAGAACAACGCCGCGTATCTGGAGTGGGCCGTACGGCTGGCTCGTCCGGGCGCAGTCATTGTGGTCGACAACGTGATTCGGGAAGGCGAAATCCTGGCGCCCGGCGACAACGAGGAGGCGCAGGGAACGCGCAGGTCGCTGGAGTTGCTCGGCGAACACCCCCGTCTGGACGCGGCGGTGATCCAGACGGTGGGAGTCAAGGGCTGGGACGGCTTCGCCCTCGCCCTGGTGAAATAGCTACCCCCGGCGCCCTCCGGCACCCTCCGGCGCGAGCATGCGCAAAATCGCACGCTGCGGGCGCTGCGAGTGCGAGTTTGCGCATGCTCGCCGGGGCAGCGGGGGCAGCCGGGGCAGCGGGGGCAGCCGGGGCAGCGGGGGCAGCAGGGGCAGGGGGAAAGGGGGGTTACCCGCAGACTGCGCCGGTGGCGGCCGAGCCGACCAGCTTGCGGTATTTGGCCAGCACGCCGGTGGTGTAGTGCGGCAGCGGTGGAGTGAAACCCGCACTGCGGGCAGCGAGTTCGGTCGGGTCGACCAAGATGTCCAGCGTCGCCCCGGCCACGTCCAGCCGGATCCGGTCGCCATCGTGGATGAACGCGATCGGCCCGGCGTCGACCGCCTCGGGGGCGACATGGCCCACGCATAGGCCGGTGGTACCGCCGGAGAACCGGCCGTCGGTGAGCAGCAGCACGTCCTTGCCCAGCCCGGCACCCTTGATGGCGGCGGTGATCGCCAGCATCTCGCGCATCCCCGGTCCGCCCTTGGGGCCCTCGTAGCGGATCACCACGGCGTCGCCAGAGCGGATGGTGCCGTCCTCCAACGCATCCAGTGCCGCCCGCTCGCCGTCGAAAACCCGTGCGGTGGCTTCGAACACCTTCGTGTCGAATCCGGCCGTCTTGACCACCGCCCCCTCCGGGGCCAGCGATCCGTACAGGATGGTGATACCGCCGGTCGGGTGGATCGGATGGTTCAGCGCACGCAGCACCTTGCCGTCGGTGTCCGGCGGTGCGACCTGCGCCAGGTTCTCGGCGACGGTCTGGCCGGTCACGGTCAGGCAGTCACCGTGGAGAAGACCGGCATCGAGCAGGGCCTTCATCACCACCGGTACGCCGCCGACCCGGTCCACGTCGGACATCACAT
>NZ_JBYCLE010000397.1:0-2515 GCF_057473765.1 Mycobacterium sp. TH-M106
CGGGCGCGCGGTGGGCGTCGCGGGTCACCGGCCGCGGCGCCGGCGCGATGATCGGCGGCCTGGTCGCGATGACGCTGGACCGCTCGATCCTGCGTCAACTCGGCGTCGGACGGCGCACGGTCGTCGTCACCGGCACCAACGGCAAGTCGACCACTACCTTGATGACCGCCGCCGCGCTGCGCGGGCTCGGGGCGGTGGCCAGCAACCCCGAGGGCGCCAACATGGACGCCGGCCTGATCGCCGCCCTGGCGGCTGAGCGCGACGCCGGCCTGGCGGTGCTGGAGGTCGATGAGATGCACGTGCCGCACGTCTTGGATGCCCTGGACGCGGCCGTGCTGGTCTTGCTGAACCTCTCCCGCGACCAGCTGGACCGGGTCGGGGAGATCAACGTCGTCGAACGAGCGCTGCGGGCCAGCCTGTCGCGGCATCCGCAGACGGTGGTGGTCGCCAACTGCGACGACGTGCTGATGACGTCGGCAGCCTACGACTGTGCGCACGTGGTGTGGGTGGCCGCCGGTGGCGGCTGGGCCGGTGACTCGGTCAGCTGCCCGCGCAGCGGCGAGGTGATCGTGCGGGAGAACGGTCACTGGTATTCCAGCGGCGCCGACTTCGCCCGCCCCAGCCCGCACTGGTGGTTCGATGACGCGGCCGTCCACGGGCCGGACGGGCTGGTGCTGCCGATGCGCCTGGCGCTGCCGGGCGTCGTCAACCGCGGCAACGCCGCGCAGGCGGTCGCCGCGGCGGTCGCGCTCGGCGCCGACCCGGCTGCGGCGGTGGCCGCGGTGTCCGAAGTCGCCCAGGTCGCCGGGCGCTATGCGACCGTGCCGGTCGGCGAGCACGAAGAGCGCACCGCACGCATGTTGCTGGCAAAGAACCCGGCCGGGTGGCAGGAGGCACTGTCGATGGTGGACCGGAAGGCCTCGGTGGTGATCGCCGTCAACGGGCGGGTGCCCGACGGCGAGGACCTGTCGTGGCTGTGGGACGTGAGCTTCGAACGGTTCGGCGACACCGCGGTGGTGGCCGCCGGTGAGCGAGGCACCGACCTGGCGGTGCGGCTGGGATATGCCGGGGTCGAGCACACCCTGGTGCACGACACGCTGGCAGCCATCCAATCGTGCCCGCCCGGGCGCGTCGAAGTCGTCGCCAACTACACCGCCTTCCTGGCCCTGCAGCGGAGGCTGGGCCTGTGACGCCTGTGAAGCCTTTGACGCCTTTGACGCCTTTGACGCGCAGAGCTGATCCGGTGCGGATCGGGCTGCTGCTGCCCGACGTGATGGGCACCTACGGCGACAGCGGAAACGCGCTGGTGCTGCGGCAGCGGCTGCTGATGCGCGGGATCGCCGCAGAAATCGTGGCCATCACCCTCGCCGACCCGGTGCCCGAGTCGCTGGATATCTACACGCTGGGCGGGGCCGAGGACTATGCGCAGCGGCTGGCCACCCGGCATCTGGTCCGCTACCCGGGCCTGCAGCGCGCGGCGGCCCGCGGCGCGCCGGTGCTGGCGATCTGCGCGGCCATCCAGGTGCTCGGCGTCTGGTATGAGACGTCGGCCGGAGAGCGGGTCGACGGGGTGGGGTTGCTGGACGCCACCACCTCGCCGCAGCCGGTCCGTAGCATCGGCGAGGTGATCGCCAGGCCGTTGCCAGCAGGTCTGTCGGAGCCGCTGACCGGTTTCGAGAACCACCGCGGCGGCACGGCGCTGGGTGCTGCGGCATCGCCGTTGGGTGCGGTGAGCAAAGGAGCGGGCAACCGCGCCGGCGACGGCGTCGACGGGGCGGTGCAGGGCAGCGTCGTCGCCACCTACATGCACGGGCCGTGCCTGGCCCGCAACCCGCAGCTGGCCGATCTGCTGCTGTCGCGGGTGGTCGGCCGTCTGGCAGCGCTGGAGGTACCCGAGGTGGACCTGCTGCGCCGCGAGCGGCTGGCGGCCCCGCGCCGCGTTTAAGCGCGCAAGAAGCTTTGGCCCTGCTAGGCCCGAGTCAGACCAGCGCGCGGCGGCCGGTGAATGCGCGGCCCAGCGTCAGCTCGTCGGCGAATTCCAGGTCGCCGCCCATCGGCAGACCGGAGGCCAGACGGGTCACGGTCAGACCCGGGATGTCGCGCAACACCCGCACCAGGTAGGTGGCGGTCGCCTCACCCTCGGTGTTGGGATCGGTGGCGACGATCACCTCGGTGACGTCGACGCCGTCGACCCGCTCCCCGACGCGATTCAACAACTCGCGGATGCGCAGCTGGTCGGGGCCGATCCCCGACAACGGATCCAGCGCACCGCCCAGCACGTGGTAGCGGCCGTGGAATTCGCGGGTGCGCTCGATGGCAGCCACATCCTTGGGCTCCTCGACGACGCAGATCTGCGAGAAGTCCCGGCGCGGGTCGCCGCAGATCCGGCAGCGCTCGTCGTCGGAGACGTTGCCGCACACCGCGCAGAACCGCACGCCGTCGCGCACCGTCGCCAAAACCGCGGTGAGCCGGTCGATCTCCGCCGGTTCGACGGACAGCAGGTGAAAGGCGATGC
>NZ_JBYCLE010000398.1:0-2063 GCF_057473765.1 Mycobacterium sp. TH-M106
TTGTCGAGCGGGTCGCCGAGCGGGCGGCGGGAAACCCGTTTTTCGCCGAGGAGCTGGTGCGCGATCTGGCCGAGCGTGGCGTGTTAACCGGTGGCCGTGGCAACTATGTCTGCCACGTCGACCGTGCCGACGCCGCCGTGCCGGCGACTCTGCAGGCCACCATCGCCGCCCGCATCGACCGGCTGGAGCCGGTCGCTAAACAGACGCTGAACGCCGCGGCGGTGATCGGGTTGCGGTTCGGTGCAGAGCAATTGGCGTTGCTCGATGGTGAGGCTGAGATGGGTGAGCTGATCGCTGCCGAACTCGTCGATCAGGTGCGGTTCACCCCGCACGCCGAATACGCCTTCCACCACCCGCTGATCCGGACCGTGGCCTACGAGTCACAACTGAAGTCCGGCCGCGCCGAACTGCATCGGCGGCTGGCGGCCGCGATCGAACAGGACAATCCGTCGGATGAGAATGCGGCGCTGATCGCCGAACATCTCGAAGCCGCCGAGGACCTACCGGCGGCGTACGGCTGGCATATGCGTGCCGGGACATGGGCGCAATACCGTGACATCCGCGCCGCGCGAGTCAGTTGGGAACGCGCCCGACAGGTCGCCGACCGGTTACCCACCGACGACCCGGGCCGGACGTCGATGCGCATCGCCCCGCGCACCCTGCTGTGTGCCAGCACCTGGCGGGTCAGCGGCAGCGCTGCTAACACCGGCTTCGAGGAACTGCGTGACCTCTGCACTGCCGCCGGCGACAACGTGTTGTTGGTGATCGGCATGGCCGGCCTGATGACGACGCTGCAGCTCCATGTCCGGTTCCGAGAAGCCTCGCGAGTCTCGTCGGACTGCAGTCGGTTGCTCGAATCAATCGGCGATCCGGCGCTGACCGTTACGGTTGCGGTCGCACCGAGCAATGTCAAGTGGCAGGTGGGCGAAGCAGCCGAAAGTCTGCGCTTGGCGCAGCGCGTGATCGACCTCGCCGAAGGTGATCCGACTAAAGGCAATCTGCTCGTCGGGTCACCGTTGGCGGTGGCGATTGCGTTACGCGGCTCTGACCGATATTGTCTCGGACTTCCGGGCTGGAAGGAAGACCTCGACCAGGCAGTCGTGATGGCCCGCAGCGTCGATGCGACGTCCTACGTCGTTGCGGTGCTGTACAAGTACGGCTTCGCCGTCCACGTCGGGGCACTGCTGCCCGACGCGGCAGCCGACCGGGACACCTCCGAAGCGCTGGAACGAGCGGAGCACTCCGGCGACGACTTCGCGGTGGATTTCGCCCAGTGGAGTCGCGGCGTCATTCTCGTCAACCAGGGCGGTTCGCAACGTACAGCAGGTTTGGAGCTGCTCGCGCAATGGCGTGACGGTCAGCCGCGGCACGGGTACGCGGAAAACGTAGTGCGGACTGTCGACACCGAGCTCGCCAAGGAGAAGGCCAGGATTGGTGACATCGATGACGCCATTGGGCTAGCTCGTGCGGTGGTGGACTACCTGTTCGGCGCAGGCGAGATGATCACCCGCGGCGAGGCAACCAGAGTTTTCGTGGAAGCGCTGCTGCAGCGCGGCACGAACACCGATCTCGGCGAGGCGCAGGCCGCGATCGACCGTTTGGCGGCGGTGCCGACCGAGGCGGGGTTTGTGTTGTTCGAGGTTCCGCTGCTGCGGCTGCGCGCGCTGATGGCGCGTGCGAACGGCGACGAAGACGGCTACCGCGACTTCGCCGACCGGTATCGCAAGAGGGCCACCGAGGTTGGCTACGAGGGGCATATCGCGCTCGCGGAGGCGATGACGTGATCGCCTGCACGGCGTGTGGCACAGAACTGCGAGCGTCTGCGAAGTTCTGCGATGAATGTGGCGCACCCGCTGCTGCGTCACACCAGCCTGCGGAGTTCAAGCAGGTGACGGTGTTGTTCGCCGATGTGGTGCGCTCGATGGATATCGCTTCGGCGGTGGGTGCTGAGCGGTTGCGGGAGATCATGACCGGGTTGTGTGACCGGTGTGCGGCGGTGGTGCAGCGCTATGGCGGGACGGTGGACAAGTTCACCGGCGACGGGATCATGGCGGTGTTCGGTG
>NZ_JBYCLE010000399.1:0-2571 GCF_057473765.1 Mycobacterium sp. TH-M106
CCCAGGTGGCGTTCTTCGAGGCGCACGGTGCGGCCGGCTACGCCGTGCTGGAGCACACCATCGCCGCGCTGCGCGCCGCCGGGGTGTTGGTGCTGGCCGACGCCAAGCGTGGTGACGTCGGTTCGACGATGGCGGCCTACGCCGCGGCGTGGGCGGGCGACTCGCCGCTGGCCGCCGATGCGGTGACCGCTTCGCCGTACCTGGGATTCGGGTCGCTGTCGCCGCTGCTGGAGGTGGCCGCGCACCATCAGCGGGGGGTCTTCGTGCTGGCCGCCACCTCCAACCCGGAGGGCGTGACTGTGCAGAACGCTCTGGTAGCGGGAGCCGGTGGCCGCACCGTGGCCCAGACGATCGTCGACGCCGCGGCTGAGATCAACCGGGCTGACCGGCCAGAGCCCGGCTCGGTCGGGGTGGTCGTCGGCGCCACCGCCGTGGACGTCCCCGACGTCAGCGCCCTGGGTGGGCCGGTGCTGGTACCCGGCATCGGTGCGCAGGGTGGACGGCCCGAGGCGCTGGGCGGCCTGGGTGGGGCCGCCCCGGGCCAGCTGTTGCCCGCGGTCGCCCGCGAGGTGCTGCGCGCCGGTCCGGATGTCGCGGCGCTGCGCACGGCCGCCGAGCGGCTGCGCGATGTGGTGGCCTATCTGGCGCCCTGACCGCGCGGCGAGGGCGTCGTTAGGCTGGCTTGAACACCTGCGCCAGACCAAGGGGGTTATCCATGGCGGTGACCGACACGCGCCGCACCGCGCCGCATGTAGTGGTGCTGTTCGGCGCGACCGGCGATCTGGCCCGCCGCAAGCTGCTTCCCGCCTTGGTTCACCTGTCGATGTCGCGGCTCGCCCCGGAACTGCGCATCGTCGGCACATCCTTGGACGACGTGGACGACGACGCGTTCCGCACGCTCGCCGTACGAGCCTGCGAGGATTTCTCGCGCAGTCAGGCGTCAGTCAAAGAGCGTGACGCCTGGGCGCAGAACCTGACGTACGTGCCGCAGCACAGCGGTCCCGACGCACTGGCGGCGGCGGTGCGGGCGCAGACCGAGCAGTTGAGCGGCCCGGACGATCAGGTCCGGTTGCTGCATTACCTGAGTGTGCCGCCGGCCGCCGCGATCCCGTCGATCCGGATGCTGGCGCAGGCGGGCCTGACCGCCGATGCGGCCGTGGTGATGGAGAAGCCCTTCGGCACCGACCTGGACAGCGCGGTGGCCCTCAACGCCTCGATCCACGAGACGTTCGACGAGTCACAGATCTTCCGGATCGACCATTTCCTCGGCAAAGAGCCTGCGCAGAACATCCTCGCTTTCCGGTTCGGCAACGGGCTGTTCGAGCCGATCTGGAACCGCACTTTCATCGACCACATCCAGATCGACGTCCCCGAGAAGCTGTCGCTGGAGGGACGGGCGGCGTTCTACGAGCAGACCGGCGCGTTTCGGGACATGGTGGTCACTCATCTGTTCCAGGTCCTGGCGTTCGTGGCTATGGAGGCACCCACCGAGCTGGCACCCGACGCGATCGGCGTGGAGAAGAATAAGGTGTTCCGGTCCATGGTGCCGCTGGACCCGCACAACGTGGTGCGCGGCCAGTACCGCGGCTACCGCGACGAGCCGGGTGTGGCGCCGGACTCGGACACCGAGACCTTCGTTGCGCTCAAGTGCGAGATCGACAACTGGCGCTGGGCGGGTGTGCCGTTTTACCTGCGCACCGGCAAGTGCCTGGCCGAGGGCCAGCGGATCATCTCGATCGCGTTCCGGGAACCGCCGCGGAGCATGTTTCCGCCGGGATCCGGCGTCGGCGCGCACGGCCCGGACCACCTCACGTTCGATCTGGCCGATCAGGCCAAGCTGTCGCTGTCGTTCTACGGTAAACGGCCCGGGCCGGGCATGAAGCTGGATAAGCACAGCATGCAGTTCACGGTGGCCGACACCGAATCCGCCAGCGACGTGTTGGAAGCCTACGAACGGCTGATCCTGGACGCGATGCGTGGTGACCACACGCTTTACACCACGTCGGAGGGGATCGAGCGGCTTTGGGAGGTCTCCGAGCCGTTGCTGTCCGATCCGCCGCCGGTGCGCGCCTACGACGCCGGATCGTGGGGCCCCAACGCCATCCACCAGCTGATCGCGCCGCACGCCTGGCGACTGCCGTTCGACCGGGTCTGGCGCGCCACCCGGTGAGCCGTGGTCTACTACTGAGGGTAGTTTTGCGCCGCGCTACCCCATGAGTGCGCTGCATGAATGCACTGCTCGACACGCCCGGCGACACGCGCGACACGCAGGATCATCTGAAATCGGCGCCGCGGCGGCGGGCAGCCGCAGCCGTCGCTGCCGACCAACGAGGGAAAGCGCCCTCGCCGTCGTCGGACGGGCACTGAAAATAGTTGTCGCACATGACGTTCGGTACCGATTCAGCTTCAGCACGGCAGCCGGGGGAACCGCCAGGATGGGCCGTCGCCGGCGTCGGCCGATACGCCATCGCCAAGACCGTATGCTGGGCCTTTGTGGCAAGAACCCGGGGGTGGGGTTAGATTTCGTCAGACGGCGTGGGTACGGTCGTCGTCGCTGGCTGGAGCACCCGG
>NZ_JBYCLE010000400.1:0-6116 GCF_057473765.1 Mycobacterium sp. TH-M106
CGTGGCTGTTCGTCGGCGGCACCGGGCTGTGGCGCAGTTTGGTAGCGCACTTGACTGGGGGTCAAGTGGTCGCAGGTTCAAATCCTGTCAGCCCGACAGAAGGTCAGAGGGGATTTTCGGAAGATTTTGTAGCGTCCTCGCGCCAGATGCGCGCAACCGCCTCGACGAACTCGGCGTGATTCTTGTCATCGGCCATGCCGGCCACCGTAGCTGCACCCGACGGGTGGTCAGCGTCGCGCCGCGTTCGTCGGCCGGCCGCCGGTCGGACCACCGCCACTCTGGCGGAAACGCAGTACTGTCTAGTCGCTTTACGGTTGCCTAGTTTAGCGGTTAAACTTATTCTCGTGAGAGCGAGGGAGGTCAATCGCAGGATCGAAAGGAGTGGTGGTATGCATGTCCGCACGGTCGGATCACACAAGCGTTACCGCGTCAGTCGCGGCGATGTGACCGTCAGCACCGCTGTTCCGCAGCATCCCGGCGACATTCCCAAAGGGACACTCCACAAGATTCAGCAAGACCTCGAACCCGCGCTCGGGAAAGGATGGCTGATATGAACACCTACACCGTCGAAGTCACCCGCGAAAACGACACCTGGCTGGCCGACGTACCCGCGGTCGCCGGCGCGCACACTTTCGCCCGCTCTCTGCGGGGCCTGGCCCAGTCGGTGCGCGAAGTCGTCGTCTTGATGGACGACCTCCCCGACGACGCCGACGTGCGACTCGACTTTCACTTCGCCGTGGACGACCAGTCGGTGATCGAAGCCGAACGGCTGCGCCGCGTCCGCGCCGATGTGGAGTCTCAAGAGGCCGAACTGGTCGCGGCCACCGCCCGGCTGGCAGCGGTCTTGTCCCGGCAATACTCCGTGCGCGACACCGCCGCCATGCTCGGCATCACGGCTGGACGTGTCTCCCAGCTCGTCGCGGGCTGAACGGGCTCATCGTCCGCCAAGGCTATGGAACGATCCGAGCATGTCAAGCGGGCACGGCGGTCCTCACCCGCCGAGCCAGCGCCGGTGCGCGGACTGTAAGGTCGAAATGCTTGACGCAGAAGTCACCGCTACGACGTCACCAACTCGGCTATAGGCGGGGGAACCGCGCCTCGCCAATCCAAATCAGCATCGGCTCACCCTGGTCGTCTTCCCGCCACAAGACCTGCAGATCGCGGCTGGTGTGGCGAACATCCACAAGCCACAGAGTCGTAGGGGTGATCGCCGCAGAGATCGAGCGAGGGCGCGCCGCGGCCGACTCTGGATGGTCCTCAATGACATCCAAGGCGGCGTCGAGAGCCGACAGCGCCGGATCGCCGATGGCGGCCAGCTCCTCATAGAAGTCGCGAGGTTGGTCGTTCACCCAGTTCAGCGCCACGCCCGCAACCTATCACGGCGATGTGTCAGCCACGGTTAAACCGTGATTGCACTACTGTCGCAGCTGCCGTAACATAAACCTATGACCGCAACCGATGTAGTGCTGCTGGAAGTCGACAGCCGACGGCGGCTCAACCTGAGCAAGATCGGCCGGCATGACCGCTACACCGCGATTGAACACGAGGACGGCTCGATCACCCTGACCCCTGCGATCATCCTGAGCCCGGCGGATCTTCACTACCTACAAGATCGCGAGATCCAAGACCTGGTTGGCAAAGCGCAGAAGAACACCGGAACAACTGTACGACTGGAAAGAAGCCGACATCCGTCGGCGAATCACAGCGCACGTCGTCGTTGAAGCCACGCAGCCGGCCGCGCACATCGGCTTGAATGCCAACGCCGGATTGGCGGCCAGTCCGGCAAGGGCGAAAGTCATCGAAAGCGTTGGGCGTCGATCCCGGCACTCAAGAAACGGGTAGCAGTTGTCGGACGGCCGCGTCGACCATCGTCTCAATCACCTGGTCGGTGCTGAAATCGCTCAACCACAGATTCGGAGCGTCGGTGCGGTGCAGCATCGCCACCCCGTGCAGCGCCACCGCTAAGGCGGCGGCGATCCGGTCGGAGTCGGGATCCGAACCGGCATCCGGTGGCTGACCGCGGCAGGCCAGCAGGCCGCGGGTGACCGTTTCCAGCGCTTGGCGCGCGGCCGGCGGCGCGTGGCCGTCCTGGGTCATCAGCGCGTAGCGCAGCGGGTGTCGCTGGGCGAACGACACATACACCCGGCAGCCGATCAGCAACCGTTCCCGCGGGTCGACGGCCGCCTGGACGTGGTCGGCGATCTCGTCGCAAACCTGCATCCAGCTGGACTCGGCGACGGCCTCGAGCACCCGGTCCCGGTCGTCGAAGTGCGCGTAGACCGACGGCGCGGCGATTCCGGCCTCCCGGGCGATGCGCCGCAGCGAGACCGCGCCTTCACTGTCGGCGCCGTCGATCACCCGCGTCGCCGCGGCCAGGATCTCGTCACGCAGCAGTGCGCCGTGACCGCGCAGGTTGCGCTGGCGGGTGGGACTGAGCGGCACGTCGTCATCCTAACCAAGTGTGAGCTGGCACAAGTTGACTTTACGCCTGTTACCTTATGGACGTAACGTTATCGGCTATAACGGCAAAGACCAAGCTCGGAGTTGCGCTGCAGCGCCGCTGGATCGGACTGGTGATCGTCTCGGTGGCCGCGGTCGGCAGCCTGGTGATCCACCGATTCCACGGCGTCTTCGGCTCCGACCCGCTGACCTCGACCAAGAACGGCGGCGAGATCGTCTCCACCGTCCCGAAATACGTCACCTACGAGATCTACGGGCCGGCGGGTACCTCCGGCATGATCAGCTACGTCGACGAGCGCGCCGAATCCCAGGAGGCGCAGTTCCACACGCTGCCGTGGACGTTGACCCTGACTACCACCGGACCCAGCGTCTTTGCCAGCGTGATGGCGCAGGGCGACAGCCGCGAACTGGGCTGCCGGATCACGGTCAACGGTGAACTGCGCGATCAGCAGCAGGCCGACGGGCACGCCGTCGCGACGTTCTGCGTGGTGAAGGCGGCGTGAGCGGCCCACACACCGGGTTGGGCAACCCGGTTCGCTTCCCCGGACTGATCCGCGCCCTGTCGATCCCGATCATCGTGTTCTGGCTGGCCGCCACCGCCGCCGCCAACATCGCAGTGCCTCAGCTGGAGGTCGTCGGCGCCAAAAATGCAGTGTCGCTGTCCCCGCAGGACGCCCCGTCGGTGATCGCGATGAAGCATATCGGCGAGAAGTTCGGCGAGTTCAACTCCGATTCGGTGTTGATGATCGTCATCGAAGGCGACCATGAACTCGGCGGGTCCGACGGGCAGGCCCGCCGGTACTACGACCGGCTGGTGGCGGACCTGCAGCACGACGACGCACACGTCGAGTATGTCCAGGACTTCTGGGGGGACCGAGTGACCTCGGCGGGATCCCAGAGCGAGGACGGCCGCGCCGCCTACGTGCAGGTGCATTTGGCCGGCGGCCAGGGCTCGGCGCAGGGCGTGGAGTCGGTGGACGCGGTGCGCGAGATCGTCGCTCAGTCCCGACCGCCGGCCGGGCTGCGCGCTTTCGTCACCGGGCAGGCCGCGCTGGTCGCCGACACCAACGAGGCCGGCGACGCGTCGATGGTGAAGATGACGGGCGTCACGCTTGCGGTGATCGCAGCGATGCTCCTGGTGGTGTATCGCTCAGTGGCCACCATGGGAATCGGGCTGCTGGTGGTGGTCACCGAGATGAGCATGGCTCGCGGGCTGATCGCGGTGCTGGGCAACCTGCACGTCTTCGCGATCTCCACGTTCGTGGTCAGCATCTTGACGGCGCTGGCGATCGCGGCAGGCACCGACTACTGGGTCTTTCTGATCGGGCGCTACCACGAGGCCCGCAACGCTGGTGAGGAACCGGTGACCGCCCAGCGCACCACGCTGGCCGGCGTCACCCACGTCATCCTGGGCTCCGGTCTGACCATCGCCGGCGCTATGCTCTGCCTGCACTTCACCCGGCTGAACTACTTCAACACCCTCGCCGTGCCGTGTGCGCTGGGCATGTTCACCATCCTGCTGATGGGTCTGACGTTCGCGCCGGCGGTACTTGCGGTCAGCGCCCGGTTCGGCCTGCTCGACCCCAAGGTCAAGACCAAGGCTGGCGGCTGGCGCAAGGTCGGCACCGCTGTGGTGCGGTGGCCGGCACCGATCCTGGCCGGCGCCAGTGCGGTTGCGGTGGTGGGTGTTCTGGTGCTGCCCGGCTATAAGACCAGCTACGACAACCGGCACTACATCCCGGCCGACGTACCGTCCAACATCGGCTACGCCGTCGCCGAGAAGCACTTCAGCTCGGCGCGGATGAATCCCGACATGCTGATGGTCGAAGCCGACCACGACATGCGTAACCCGCGCGACATGCTGGTGCTGGACCGGGTCGCCCGCACCATCTTCCGGGTGCCCGGTATCGAACGGGTGCAGTCCATCACCCGCCCGCTCGGCCCGCCGATGGAGCACGGTTCGGTGCCGTTCCAGATCAGCGCGCAAGGTGTCACGATGCGGGAGAACCTGCAGTTCTTGAAGGCTCGCTTGGCGGACACCCAGACCATGGCCGATCAACTCGGCTCGATGGCCGCGGTGATGGGCCGGCTGCACGATCTGACCGTGCAGCTCGCCGACGCCACCCGCGGCACCGACGCGGCCACCCACGACATGCAGGGCACGCTGGCCGAGGTTCGGGACCAGATCGCCGACTTCGACGACGAGGTCCGGCCGTTGCGCAACTACTTCTACTGGGAGCCGCACTGCTTCAACATCGGCGTGTGCAACGCGTTCCGGTCGATGTTCGACGCCAGCGACGGCTTCGACAAGCTGGCGGAGAACACCGCAGACCTTGCGGCGCAACTCGATCGGGTCGATGTGATCACGCCGCAGGTCGCCGATCAGATACCGCCGATGATCGCGATCACCACCAACATGCGCGACCTGATGTTGACGATGCACAGCAGCTTCAGTCTGGTGGTGACGCAGTTGGAGCAGATGACCGACACCGCCGCGGTGATGGGCCAGGTGTTCGACGACGCCAAGAACGACGACATGTTCTACCTGCCGCCCGAAGCGTTCGACAGTCCCGACTTTCAGCGCGGCATGGAGTTGATGATGTCACCGGACGGCAAGGCCGCCCGCATCCTGATCACCCACGATGCCGATCCGGCTACCGCGGAAGGCATCTCGCACGTCGACGCCGAACTGCAGGCCGCCAAGGAAGCGGTCAAGGGCACCCCGCTGGCCAAGGCACGGTTCTACCTCGGTGGCACCGCCGCCACCTACAAGGACATTCAGCACGGCGCCCACTACGATCTGTTGATCGCCGCGATCGCCGCGATCATCCTGATCTTCATCGTGATGCTGCTGATCACCCGGGCATTGATCGCCTCGATCGTGATCGTCGGCACCGTGGTGCTGTCACTGGCCGCGTCGTTCGGAATCTCGGTGTTGCTGTGGCAGTATGTGTTCGGCATCGACCTGCAGTGGTTGGTGATCGCGATGTCGGTGATCGTGCTGCTGGCGGTCGGCTCGGACTACAACCTGCTGGTGGTCTCCCGGATGAAGGAAGAGATCGGCGCCGGGCTGAAGACCGGAATGATCCGGGCAATGGGTGCCACCGGCAAGGTGGTGACCGCGGCCGGAATGGTGTTCGCGTTCACCATGATCGCGATGATCGCTAGTGACTTGCGTTCGGTCGGTCAGATCGGCACCACGATCGGGCTGGGACTGCTGTTCGACACGTTCGTCGTGCGGACGCTGATCACCCCGTCGATCGCTGCGCTGCTGGGCCGGTGGTTCTGGTGGCCCGTCACTGTGCATCAGCGGGTGCGGACTCGGCCGGCGCGCGAAGGCGAGGGGCGCGCTCGTGACGCGGCCTCGCCGCAGCGACCTGACCGACAGGGCCATGGCGGCCACCCCGTCCTAAACCACAGCAGCAGCCCGTAGGGGCTGCCTTCACGGAAAACCGAAGTCGCGCGCGCGACTTCATTTCTGCGATCAATCGGTCAATTCGACGGCACAGGGCTCATGGACCCGATGTAGTAGGTTTCCTGCCCGGTGGGGTATCCGCCTCCGTCGGTGGCGATATGAACGTGGTCGTAATGGTTGAGGGTTTCCGAACCGTAGTTCGCCGTCCAACTCGGCGCGCCGATGCCCGGGTAGTACCGCT
>NZ_JBYCLE010000401.1:0-2910 GCF_057473765.1 Mycobacterium sp. TH-M106
GCACTGCTGGCATACATGGCCGGGGACAAGAAGACCCGAGCCGGTGTGCTGCGGTTCGTCGTCCTGGACGGACTGGCCAAGCCGGGCCGGCTGGAGGGTCCCGACCCGGCCCTGTTGGCGGCCGCCTACGCCGAAGTGGGCAAGCGTTGCGAAGTGGCCAGTCAGTGAACCGGATCAACGTCGTCAACGGCCCCAACCTGGGACGGTTGGGCCGTCGTGAGCCCGACGTGTACGGCGAAACCACTCACGGCGACCTGACGGCGATGATCGAACACGAAGCGGCGGCACTTGGCGTGGAAGTCATTGTGCAGCAAAGCGATAGCGAGTCACAGCTGCTGGAGTGGATCCACGAAGCTGCCGACGCCGACGAGCCGCTGATTCTCAATGCCGGTGGCTTGACACATACTTCGGTGGCGTTGCGCGACGCCTGTACGGAATTGCGCGCACCGTTGATCGAGGTGCACATCTCCAATGTGTATGCCAGAGAAGACTTTCGACGACAATCCTATGTGAGTCCGATCGCTACCGGGGTGATCGTCGGACTCGGGGTGCAGGGTTACCTGTTGGCGCTGCGCTACCTGGCCGGAACGTCGGCGGCGTCGGCCTGAGCCTGCGCCACCCGTTAGCTCAGCTGCTCTGGTAACCGGGTTTGTCGTCCTCGGTCGGCAGTGTGATGGTGGGCTCCTCGCTCGGGGCGGCCGGCGCGGTCTGGGCGCTCGGGGCGGTCGGTGCCTCCGCACCTCCGGTGGCGGGGGCCAGTGAAGCCGCCGCTTCCGCGCCGGCGCCGACCGCGGCGAACACGTCGGTGTCAGCGCGGTCGTCCGGTTCGGCGGCCAGGCCGTGGTGCCGGTGCGGCGCCTTCGCGTACCCCCGGTCGACCATGGCGCGACCGGCCACCACCCCGCCCATGGCCGGCAGGAACACCGCGAGCGCGGTGAACGCCGCGAACGTGGTCAGCTCGTTGAGCAGCCCGCCGACATACAGCGCTTTGTCGAAGAGCGAGATCACCCACGTCACCGCCCCGCTGAGCGCCCCGGCCAGCAGTCCGGCGGCCAGCCAGGTCATCGCCAGGTCCTGGCGGTGGTCCGGGTCTGGATTGGCGGCTGCGTCGTCGCGGCCGTCGAGCAGCCCCCAGATCAGTACGCCGATCAGAAAGAGCACCATCAGCACCGTGCTGATCAACCCGGCCCGTGTCTGCCATGTGTTGATCAACGCTCCCTGAACCAGACGGAGCCCGACCATCGCCGCGGCGAAGGCCAATCCACGCAGTAACCAGTCGCTCATGAAGCCACAGCGTAGCGAGTACGGTCACAGGGCGTGACATATTCGTCGCGGCGGGAGAATCTTCGCACTCGGATCGGTGCCGCCGGGCTGGATGCGATGCTGGTCAGCGACCTGGTCAATGTGCGTTATCTGTCCGGGTTCACCGGCTCGGCGGGTGCGCTGCTGGTCTACGCCGACGATTCACCGGCCGTGCTGGCCACCGACGGCCGGTATCGCACGCAGGCCACGCAGCAGGCGCCTGATGTCGAGGTGACCGTCGACCGGGCCTACGGACGCTACCTGGTCGGACGGGCGAGCTCGGGCGGGGTGCGGCGGCTGGGCTTCGAAAGCCACGTGGTCACCGTGGACGGACTCGACGCGCTGGCTGGGGCGTTGACAGCGGCGGACGGCGTCGAGCTGATCCGCGCGGCCGGCATGGTGGAGGCACTGCGCACGGTCAAAGACGCAGGTGAGGTGGCACTCCTGCGGCTCGCCTGCGAAGCGGCCGACGCCGCACTGACCGACCTGATTGAGCGCGGTGGTGTGCGCCCGGGACGCACCGAACGTCAGGTGAGCCGCGACCTGGAGTCGCTGCTGCTCGACCACGGCGCCGATGCGGCGTCCTTCGAGACGATCGTGGCTGCCGGGGCAAACTCGGCGATCCCGCACCATCGGCCAGGCGACGCGATTCTGGCCGCCGGCGACCTGGTCAAGATCGACTTCGGCGCGCTGGTGGCCGGCTATCACTCCGACATGACCCGCACCTTCGTGCTGGGCACGGCGGCCGACTGGCAGCGCGAGGTCTACCAGCTGGTCGCCGAGGCCCAGCGGGCCGGCCGCGTCGCGTTGCAGCCGGGCGCCAGCCTGCGTGACGTGGACGCCGCCGCGCGCCGGGTGATCGCCGACGCCGGCTACGGAGACCACTTCGACCACGGTCTGGGCCACGGCGTGGGCCTGCGGATCCATGAAGCGCCGGGAATCAACGCGTCGGCAGACGGTACACTGCCTGCTGGCGCCACGGTCACCGTGGAACCCGGCGTCTATCTGCCCGGTCGTGGCGGTGTTCGCATCGAGGACACGCTGGTCGTGGCCCAGACCCCCGGGCAGCCCGCGGAACTGCTGACCCGGTTCCCCAAGAAACTGACTGAACTGACCAGCCTCGAGGAGACATAGCAGACCGTGGCCACAACTGCCGACTTCAAAAACGGACTGGTGCTGGTGATCGACGGCCAGCTGTGGACCATCACGGAGTTCCAGCACGTCAAGCCCGGCAAGGGACCGGCCTTCGTGCGCACCAAGCTGAAGAACGTGCTGTCCGGCAAGGTGGTCGACAAGACCTTCAACGCAGGGGTGAAGGTCGAGACCGCCACGGTGGACCGCCGCGACACCACGTACCTGTACCGCGACGGCTCGGACTTCGTGTTCATGGACAGCGAGGACTACGAGCAGCACCCGCTGCCGGAGTCACTGGTGGGCGACGCGGCGAACTATCTGCTGGAGGGCATGCCGGTACAGGTGGCATTCCACAATGGCACTCCGCTCTACATCGAACTGCCGGTGACAGTCGAACTGGAGGTCACCCACACCGAGCCCGGCCTGCAGGGCGATCGGTCCAGCGCCGGCACCAAACCGGCCACGGTGCAGACC
>NZ_JBYCLE010000402.1:0-1551 GCF_057473765.1 Mycobacterium sp. TH-M106
GCAGTGCTTCCACGAAGACTCTGGTTGCCTCGCCGCGGGTGATCATCTCACCCGCGTCGAACAGGTAGTCCACCACCGCACGAGCTAGCCCAATGGCGTCGTCGATATCACCGACCCCGGCTTTCTCCCTCGCGAGTTCGATATCGGCGACACGCACGGTGTTCTTTGAATATCCGTGACGCAAGTGCGCTTCGCGATACTGGTTGCGCAGCGTGAGAACGGTTTCCCAAGGCGGATTTTCCTCCCTCGCGAGGACGATGGCACGACATGCTCGGGCGATATCCACCGCGGCGTCGTCGCCGGAGTGCTCCGCTCGTTCCAGCGCTTCGGCGGTCTCCCGGTCGGCTGCCACGTCCGGCAGCAATACACCGAGGTGGACGGGGAAGCCGTACTTCCAAAACACGGCGATGGTGTAGGTCGTCGCGTCGACCGTGCGGGCCAAGGCGACTGCCTGATCGAGGTCTTCTTTCCAGCCTGGGAAGCCGAGGCAGTATCGGCTGGCTCCACGCATCGCAAACGCGGCTGCCAACGGTGATCCGACCATCAGGCCGCCCATGGTGGGGTTGCCTTCGGCCAGGTTTATGACGCGCTGCGCCATGCGCAGACTTTCGGCTGCCTCGCCCACTTGCCACTTGATATTGCTCGGCCCGATCAAAATCCCGACTGTCAGCGAGGGATCGCCGATCGGCTTGAGCAGCCGGCTGCACTCCGACGCCATACGTGCCGATTCCCGGAACCGGTTATGCATTATCAGCGCCATCATCAGGCCCCCCATGCCGATCGCCAGTGACACTTTATCGCCGGCGGCCCTGCATAGCTCGCGCAGTTCGTCGAAGCCGGTCTCGGCAGCGCTGCCGCTGACCCGCCAGGTGCTGGCACACAGCAGGGTGCGCGGGGCGATGCGCATCGACGTTCGGTCCGAATCGTCGGTGGGCAACCGGTCGGCGACCATACGGGCCCGCTCCCAACTCACTCGTGCGGCCCTGATGTCACGGTGTTGCGCCCATGCCCCCGCGCGCCTGTGCCAGGCGAAAGCGGCAGGTAGGTCCTCGGCAGCCTCGAGATGCTCGGCGATCAATGCCGCGTTCTGGTCGAGCGCATCCGGGTGGCGCTGCTCGATCGCGGCTGCCAGCCGCCGATGCAGCGCGGCACGGTCGGATTTGAGCTGCGATTCGTAGGCCACCGCACGGATCAACGGGTGATGGAAGGCATACTCCGCCTGCGGGGTGAACCGCACCTGATCAACGAGTTCGTTAGCGATCAACGGGGCGATCTCAGCGTCACCGTCGAGCAACGCCAACTGCTCTGCGCCAAACCGCAACCCGATCACCGCCGCGGCGTTCAGGGTCTGTTTGGCGACCGGCTCCAGCCGGTCGATACGGGCGGTGATGGTGGCCTGCAGAGTCGCCGGCACGACGACGTCGGCACGGTCGACGTGGCAGACATAGTTGCCGCGGCCACCGGTTAACACGCCACGCTCGGCCAGATCGCGCACCAGCTCCTCGGCGAAAAACGGGTTTCCCGCCGCCCGCTCGGCGACCCGCTCGACAA
>NZ_JBYCLE010000403.1:0-7725 GCF_057473765.1 Mycobacterium sp. TH-M106
TTCTCCGCCCGGGTCGCCGACGTCATCCGATCGACCAACGCCGCCACCTCAATCGTGCTATCGAACATGCCTTCGATCCTAAAGCGAGGGTCCGACATTGATCGGAGCTGCCGCTGGATACAGACACGCCTTGCCTGACGCCTCGACCTCGGCTCGATTGTCGAGCAAACGAACGGCGTCCGGCACCCCGGCTCCAGCCTTGGGTGCCGGACTCCCACGACACGTCTTAGCCTGATCCAATGGCGGAAACGTCGAGCATCTACTTGGCCGCCGCCGAGGGCGGCACCGGCAAGTCCGCGATCGCGCTGGGCTTGCTGCACCTGCTGACGGCCTCCGCCGGGCGGGTGGGCGTGTTCCGGCCGATCGTGCGGTCCGCCGAGGAACCCGACGAGCAGCTGGAACTGCTGCTCGCGCACGCCACGGTCACCATCGACGACCACACCCGATGCCAGGGCGTGACGTACCAGCAGGTCTATTCCGATCGGGAAGCGGCGCTGGGTGAGATCGTCGTACGCTTCCACGACATCGCCGGCCAGTGCGACGCGGTGCTGGTCGTCGGCAGCGACTACACCGACGTCGTCAACCCCAGCGAACTGAGCTTCAACGCCCGCATCGCGGTGAACCTAGGGGCGCCGCTGTTCCTGGCCATCAACGGCCAAAGCCGCAGCGCCCAGACCATCGCCGAGATCACCCAGCGCGGCCTGGCCGAGGTGAACGCCACCCACGCGCAGCCCGCGGCTGTGATCGCCAACCGGTGCTCCCCGGAACTCCTGGGCGAGGTGAGCGCGGCACTTGCGGGCACCGGCCTGCCGGCCTTCGCCGTGCCGGAGGTGGCGCTGCTGGCTGCCCCGACGATGGCCGAACTGTGCCGGACGCTGGATGGCACGCTGTACAGCGGCGACCCGGCGTTGCTGCGGCGCGAGGCGATGAGCGTGATGGTCGGGGGCATGACCGCCGAGAACATCCTGGAGCGGTTGGTGGAGGGGCAGGTCGTGATCGTGCCCGCGGACCGCACCGACGTGCTGCTGGCGCTGGTGACCGCGCACCGGGCGCGGGGCTTCCCATCGCTGGCCGGGATCATCCTCAACGGCGGGCTGCTGCCGCACCCGGCGATCGACAAACTGGTCAAGGGGCTGCAGCCGAGGCTGCCGCTGATCGCCACCCGGCATCGGACCTACCGGACCGCGGAGCTGGTCTCGCACACCATCGCCCGGATCACGGTCGACTCGCTGCGCAAGATCGACACCGCGTGGGAGGTGATGGCCCGCTACACCGACGGCGCAAAGCTTCTCGAGCGGATGCGGGTACCGGCGGCGACGGTGGTGACTCCGCAGATGTTCACCTACCGGCTGCTGGAACGCGCCCGAGCCGACCGCCGCCATATCGTGTTGCCTGAAGGCGACGATGATCGAATCCTGCTGGCCGCCGGACGATTGCTGGCCCGCGGCATCGTCGATCTGACCCTGCTCGGAGTGGAGGCGGAGGTACGCCGTCGCAGCGCCGGGCTGGGGGTTGACCTGTCCCCGGCGCAGGTGCTTGATCCCGATACCAGCGGGTTGTTGGAGTCATTCGGGGCCGAATACGCCCGGCTGCGCGCCCATCGCGGGATGACCGAGGAGCGGGCAGCCGAGATCGTCCGGGATGTCTCGTATTTCGGCACCATGATGGTGCACCTGGGACTCGCCGATGGGATGGTCTCCGGCGCCGAGCACACCACTGCGCACACCGTCCGCCCGGCGTTTGAGATCATCAAAACCACGCCCGGGGTGTCGACGGTGTCCAGCGTGTTCCTGATGTGCCTGTCCGACCGGGTGCTGGCGTTCGGTGACTGCGCGGTGGTGCCGGACCCCACCGTCGAGCAGCTTGCCGACATCGCGATCTCGTCGGCGGCGACCGCGGCGGCGTTCGGCATCGACCCGCGGGTCGCGCTGTTGTCGTACTCCAGCGGTGCTTCCGGATCCGGGGCAGACGTTGACAAAGTGTGCGCCGCAACGCAACTAGTGCGCGAGCGCAGACCCGACCTGCTGACCGAAGGGCCGATTCAGTATGACGCCGCGGTCGACCCGGAGGTGGCCGCGGTGAAGATGCCCGGATCGGCGGTGGCCGGCCGGGCCACCGTCCTGATCTTCCCCGACCTGAACACCGGCAACAACACCTACAAGGCGGTGCAGCGCAGCGCCGGCGCGGTGGCGATCGGGCCGGTGTTGCAGGGCCTGGCCAAGCCGGTCAACGACCTGTCCCGGGGCGCGCTGGTCGACGACATCGTCTGCACCGTGGCGATCACCGCCATCCAGGCGCAAAAGAGTGCGAGCCAGTCATGAGCGGCTTGACCGGCTTCGTGCTGGTGCTCAACTCGGGGTCGTCGTCGATCAAGTTTCAGGTCGTCGACCCGATGGCGGGCGCCGCCGGTTCCGCCATCGCCTCCGGTCTGGTGGATCGGATTGGTGAGCAGGGAAGCGAGGTCGCCGATCACGCCGAGGGGATGCGACGCGCTTACCGGATGCTGGAGGATTCCGGTGCGGACCTGGCAGCGGTGCGGGCAGTGGGACACCGGGTGGTGCACGGCGGCAAGCGGTTTCACCGACCGACGCTGATCACCGATGCGGTACTGGCCGAGATCGAGCGGCTCGCCGAGCTGGCGCCGCTGCACAATCCGGCTAACGCGGCCGGTATCAAAGTGGCGCGTGCCGACTTCCCGGACGTGCCGCATGTGGCGGTGTTCGACACCGGTTTCTTCTTCTCACTGCCGGAGGCGGCGGCCACCTACGCAATCGAAAGGGAGGTTGCCGAGAAGTACGGCATCCGCCGGTACGGATTCCACGGCACGTCACATGAATACGTTTCACGTCAGGTGGCGGTAGTGCTGGGTCGCGAACCTTCCGGGCTGAACACCATTGTGCTGCACCTGGGTAACGGCGCGTCCGCGTCGGCGGTGCGCGGCGGGGTGGCGGTCGAGACTTCGATGGGGCTGACCCCGTTGGAAGGCCTGGTGATGGGCACCCGCTGTGGCGACATCGACCCCGGCGTGCTGATGCACCTACACCGAACCGCTGGTCTGGGGGTGGCCGAACTCGACGAGCTGCTGAATCGGCGGTCCGGGTTGAAGGGGCTGTGCGGGGTCAACGACTTTCGTGAACTGCTTGAGCAGATGGATAATGGCTCGTCCGATGCCAGGCTCGCCTACGACGTCTACGTCCATCGGCTGCGCAAATACGTCGGCGCGTATCTGGCGGTGCTGGGCCGGGTCGACGCGATCGCGTTCACCGCGGGGGTCGGCGAGAACGTCGCCGCGGTGCGCGAGGACGCACTGTCGGGTCTGGACGGGCTCGGCATCACCGTCGACCCCGGACGCAACCGCACCGGAAGCGGTGCGCGGGTGATCTCGCCGGACGGCTCGCCGACCACCGTACTGGTGGTGCCGACCAACGAGGAACTGGCGATCGCCCGTGCCGCTTGGGAATTCGTCTAGGTTCAGCCGAGCAGTTCGTCGTTGTGCTGACCGAGGGCCGGCGGCGGGCCGGTGACCGCCGCGGTGAACGTGCGATAGCGCGCCGGGGTGCGAACCACCGTGACGGCGTCAGCGTCACCGCCGTCGATTCGCAGCGCCAACTGGTTCTCCGTGAACAGCGCCGTGTCGACCACCTGCTTCCAGGTGTAGGCGGGAGACGCCATCAGGCCGTTATCCCGCAACAGCTTCACCCACTCGGCGGTGGTTCTGGTGGTCAACGTGGCCTCCAGTTGCGTGGTCAGCTCGGCGTAGTTGATCGAGCGGGACCGCTGGTCGGCGAACCGCTCGTCGTCGACCAGATCAGGACGAGCGATGCTGTGGCACAGTGCGGCCCAGTGTTTGGGCACGTAGGCGCTGATGACGATCCAGCCGTCGGCGGTCCGGAATGCGTCGGACGGCTGGGTGGCGAAGCCGACGCCCTTGCGCTTCTTGGGTTCCGGCTTGGTGTTCGGTACGGCAACCGACCTTTCGCCCCGGTTCAGGTGAATCGTCAACTGGTTGGCTTGCAACGCCACCGCGACGTCGTACATCGCGACCCGGACCACGTCGGCGACACCGTGCCGCTCCCGGTTCAGCAGCGCCGCCAGCACCGCCTGCGCCAGCACGTGCCCGCTGGCGTTGTCGACCAACTGGAACGGGATGATCTGCGGCTTGCCGTCCGGGGTGGGCATCCCGGACGTCATCCCGGCCTCGGCCTGGATCATCAGATCGACTCCGGGGCGGTCGCTGTTCGGGCCGTTGCCGCCGTAGGCCGACAGCCGGGCGTAGACGAGTTTCGGGTTGCGGGACTGCAATTCGTCGGGGCCGAGGCCGAACCTTTCCATGACGCCGGGCCGGAAGGCTTCGAGAACGACGTCGGCGGTATCGGCTAAGTCCAGTACTCGGCGGCGGGCTTCGGCAGTGTTCAGATCCACCGCCACCGACTTCTTGCCCCGGTTGTTGGGCAGGAAGTAGGCAGCCAGTGGCGGGCGCCCGGGTAGCACCGAGGTGATGTGCCGACTGGCGTCGCCGATCGGCGCCTCCACTTTGATGACCTCGGCGCCCAGGTCGGCCAGCACCTGCCCGGCTAGCGGGCCGGCCACGTTCTGGGTGAAGTCGAGAACGCGGAACCCGTCGAGGGGCTTGGGATTCGGGCTGCAGCCGGGACTACTGGGATTGTCGTGCATCGTTGCACCCTAGCGCGCAGCCGTTGCGAGATCGGCGAAGCGCATGAACAAGGCCACCAGTGCGACTACCCGGAAGCCTGATCGGGTTCGGCTTGCTCGTGCCCAGGTGGATCAGGCTCCTCCTGCACGAGGTCATCCTGCGCAGCCTCATCGGTTGGCACTGTCGTCTCGATGGCGTCGATCTCATCCTGGCCGACGGCAGACTCGATCCAGCGCCGGATTTCGGTCAAGCCGGCGATGACCTCCGAACGCTCCTTTCGTAATCGCTGCACCTCAGCCTGGGTGCGCCCGGTGATCGATTTCGCCTCGTGTTGCGCGGTGGCGAGCACAGCGGACGCCTTGAGGCGAGCTTCTTGGTCAAGGTTCGCGATGCGCTTCTCGGCATCATCCCACGCAGCCATCACCCGCTGCTCCATCCGCTGCTGCGCTTCTTGGCGATTGCGGACGTCGTCTTCCCACGCCGACTTGATCTGTTGGTCCAAAGCTTCCTGCGCCTCGCGACGCCTGCGTTCGTCCTCTTCTGCGAGACGCAGATACAGCTCGCGACGGCTGCGCTCGGCTTCCTCGATCTCGTGGGTCAACCGGTCGCGCTCCTCATGAGCTACCCGCAGAATCTCC
This sequence comes from Mycobacterium sp. TH-M106, assembly GCF_057473765.1. Lineage (NCBI taxonomy): Bacteria > Bacillati > Actinomycetota > Actinomycetes > Mycobacteriales > Mycobacteriaceae > Mycobacterium > Mycobacterium sp. TH-M106. The sequence goes on from NZ_JBYCLE010000403.1 coordinate 5,293, forward strand.
TCGGCATCAGCCATGGCGGCCGCCAGGATTTTCTCCCGGCGAGCGTTGCTGGAGGCCTGGAACTCGGCCAGAGCTTCACTGGCGGCGATACGCTCCTCGCTGGCCGCCTCCACCTGTTGACGGAGTTCATGGGTCAGCGCCTCTGCCTCCTGCTGTGCCAATTCCTTGGTGCGGCGGGCTTCGTCAGAGGCGATGCGCATCATCCGCGCAATACGATCCGACATGCCCTCGACGGACTCGACTGGGCCGGACGCCTGTTCGAGTTCGTTCTGCAGCTGGGCGATTTGCGCCATCAGTTCTTTCCGGTCGGATTCTGCCTGTGCGACTTGCTGTTCGATATAATCTTCCAGCTGCGTCACTCGGGTCGTGAGCCGTTCGCGATCGGATCCGATATCTGAAGCGGTTGCCGCGAGATTCTTGAGTTTTTCCTCCAGGGTCTCGATTTCGCGGTGGGCGTGCGCGATGTATTCGGTGACCTCTTCACGGTCGAAGCCGCGCATCTGGGCAGTGAAGTCGGGGATTTGGAGCACCACGGGACTCTCCTCACGATCTGCTAGGGCTCTCCGGTGCGACCGGAAGGCGAACCTGCCTCTGGATGCTGGGGTTTGCTGGTGTACGGTAGCGAGGCCTGGACCCGGTCGATAATTCGTGAACGAGCTTCCATCAGTTCGTTTAACCGTGTCTGCGCATGCGCAACGTGGGTGTTGATACTGTTGTTCATTTGAGTGAGTATCTCCACCGCCTGGCTTTCTGCATCCTTCATGATCTCGACTGCGCTCCAAATGGCCTGCTCGCGCAGGCGTGCGGCATGGATCTGGGTTTCCTTCTGCTGTGTCTCGAGTTCGGCGCGCAACTCGGCGACTGATTGGCGTTCCGCCTTCGCTTCCTCGAGAATTGCGGCCGCTTGCTTCTCTGCGGAACTTTGTATCTCACGGGCGAACCGACGCGCTTCAACCCGAATGTCATTGGCCTCCGCCATAGCACCGGTGAGAATCCCGGAAAGGCGATCGCTCAAATTGGTGATGTCGCCGGGGATTGCGGAGGCGAGCTCGCTGAACTGTGCTGAGGTTGACTCCAAGTTGGCTTGCGACTTGTTTAACTGATCGGTCAGAGCTGCTATGCGTGAGCCGGCTCGCGGTACGAGTGAGCGGATATCGCCGGTCGAACCCGCCGTGTAATGCGCGTCGACCGGCGGAGAAAGCCGTTCCACTTCAAAGTTGGTGGAACCATTGGCCTGCTCTACCGGTTCCGAACTGTCGGGGTCATCCGTACTCACAACCGACCACCATACCGTTCGGCGATGATCAAAACCTGTCCCTCGTATCCGTAAGGAAACTTCTTACACTCCAAGTCAGGCGGGGTCAGGCTGTGTTTTCGGGCACTGGTCGCGATCAGCGCCAGCGTGCCGTCGGTATTACTGGGCGCCGATCTTGGCGATCTGGGCGAGGGACGACGTGACCACCGCCTCCGGCAACGGCTGGAAGTGCACTTTGTCCAGGAACGAGGCGTCGTTGCCGTCGGTGACCACCCAGTGCAGGAACGCCTGCAGCGTCTGCGCGGTGGGGGCGTCCTTCTGGCCGGCGTTGACGACGGCGTATTCATAGTTGACGATCGGGTAGCCGTTGGGTGCGGTTCCGTTGACCAACGAGATCGCCTGGTTCTCCGGGGTTTGGGAAGCGAAGCCGGCGGCCCCGGCCTGAATGCTGTTGGCGTCGGGCAGCAGGTAGTTGCCGGCGGCGTTGGCCAGCTCGGCCTCACCGAGGCCATTCTTCTGGGCCTGGTCGAGGAAGCTGATGCCGATGTAGGCGACACATCCGGGGGCTCCGGCGCAACCGGTCACCATGCCGCCGTTACCGTTTTCGCCGAGGGCGCCCGGCACCGCGGGGAAGTCGACGGTGGTGCCGAAGCCGGGCGACTTGCCCCAGCCGTCGGGATCCTGCTTGGACAGATACTGGGTGAACAGAAAGGTGTCCCCGGAGCCGTCGGAGCGGTGCAGCGGCACCACCGGGGTGTCGGGCAGGGTCACGTCGGGGTTGAGCTTGGCAATCTGCGGGTCGTTCCAGGCCTTGATGGTGCCCTGATACATCGCGGCCAGCACTGTGCCGTCGAGCATGAGGTGCTCTTGGACACCGGGCAGGTTGTAGCTGACCTGCTGAGCTGAGACGGCCAGCGCGATGTTCATCAGCCCTGGGTGCTCTTTCATGTCGCCCTCGGACAGGTAGGCATCGGAAGCGCCGATGTCGACGGTGCCGGCGGCCGCCTGGGAGATGCCGGTGCCCGAACCGGTGCCACGCGCGGTGATGGTGACGTTGGGGTACTTGTCGTGATAGGCCGGACCCCACAGGTTGAACAGCGGGTATAGCAGCGTGCTGCCGGTCTCCGAAAGCGCCACGTCCGAGGTCGCCGGTGCGGTGGCGACACCGGCGCCCGGCG
>NZ_JBYCLE010000404.1:0-5581 GCF_057473765.1 Mycobacterium sp. TH-M106
ATTCCGACTCTGACTCGGACTCGTCATCCCCCCAGGTCTCCGGCAGCATCGGCATTCGCGGCCCGCCGCCGAATCCGTCATCGGCCAGCGTGGTCAACCCCGCCACCGCAACCCGCGGCTTGCGCGTCGTGCCAGCCAGCCCCAACGCGCCCACCCCCGCCTCCGATGCCGTCACCGGCGCCGCGGTATCGGGACCGGTGTCGGAGGCCACATCCATGAACTCGTCGGCGAAACCGCGCATCGTCGCCCGCCGTCGTCGCCGCGCCCGGTCCCGTTCTCGGGCCGACGCCCGCGCCGCCGCCGCGGCGGCCGGCACCCGGACGGCTGGGGCTGCTGCTGTGGCGCGGTCGCCCAGCGTCGGTCCGAGCCCGGTGTCGGGATCGGCAGCTCCCACCAGGTAGCCAAAGCCCGCCACGCCGGTCGCCGGCGCCGACGGCGCCGCGCCCGCCGCCACGCCTGCCCCGGCGGGCGCCGCCGGCGCGCCAGTGGTGGCGCTACCGGACGCGAAACCCGCCACCACGGCGCCGGGTTGCTCAGCACCGACCGGTGCCGTGGTCGGCGCCGCAGCCGGGATGACGACGGGTGCGGCCGTGCCCAGCATCGCCAGATAACTGACGCCCAGGCTGATCGCGATCGGCACAGTGATCGCCGGAGCGCTCAACATCAACCCCCAGAGCGTAAATCCGGTGGGGATCCAGAACGCCTCGTACCCGATGAAGAACAGCAGCGGAATCCAGGCAGTCGGGTTCGCCATGATGGCGGTGATCGCCTGAGACGGATTACGGACCAGATGGATGAGCTGGTTCACCATCCGGGTGAAGAAATCCGACCCCGCCGTCGGTTGGCTGGCGGCCGGCAAGGCGTTCTTCGTCTTGCACACCGTCGGCGCCGGAGCGGTGCGCGGCGCCGACGCCAAAGCCGAACCGGAGACGGCATGGTAGGTGCCCATCGTGGTGGCCGCCTGGATCCACATCCGTACGTAGTCCGCTTCGTTCAGCGCGATCGGGATGGTGTTGACGCCGAAGAAATTCGTGGCGACAAGCACCGCGTGGGTCGTGTGGTTGGCCGACAGCTCGGCCAGTGTCGGCATGGCTGCCAGCGCGGTGGCATAGGCCGAGGCGGCTGCCTCGTGCCGCGCGGCCACTCCGGCGCTGTCGACGCTGGCCTGGGTCAACCACGCCAGGTACGCCATGTGCGCGGACATGTACTGCTCAGCGCTGGGACCCTGCCATGCCGAGGCTTGCACGTTCGCCAGAAGTGCGGTGAGTTCCTCTGCGACCATGGCGTATTCAGCGCTCAGCGAGGTCCACGCCCCGGCGGCAGCCAGCAGCGGACCCGGGCCCGGGCCGCTGGCGAGCAATGCCGAATGCACCTCCGGCGGGGAGGCGATCCAGACCGGGGCTACCATCGTCAGCCGCCCGCGCCCAGATACGTCGCCGCCGCGGCGGCATCCCCGGTGGCGTAGCTGACGCCGGACTCGCCCACGCCCACCCCAGCGCGACCCAACTCTTCGACACCTTGGGCGGCCACCGCGGCGTGTTCGCGGCCCTGGGCGGAGAAGCCCGCCGCGGTCTGCAACGACACCGGGTCGGCGGCCGGCGGCACGACCGCGGTGATCAGCGGCGCGGCAGCGGCTTGGGCCGCCGCCAGCCGGGCGGTCAACGCCTCGACCGCCGCGCTGGCCGCCGCCAGGCCCTCGGGGACCACTCGTAAGGTCATGGCAGATCCTCCTTACCCGCTCTTATGTGCTCCGGCACGGACATTCATCGCACGAGCCTCGAATCGACCAGCGGGTTGACCAGCTGAACATAGGTTGGACTGTCGCTGTCGCCCAACAGGATTGCCCGTCCGGCGGGCAGCCGGCCGAACCGCTGTCCGCGGATCTTGCCGCTGTCAGCCGGGTTGCCGGACAGCATCAGCGTGGTCGCCTGCAGGTCGTTGAGCCGGCGCAGCAGCGGGTTGGTCATCAATGCGTGCGCCGACCCGGTCGCGCGCCCGGTGACGATCACCCGCAGCCCCAGGTCGCCGGCCTGGGACAACAGGTGAATCAGGTTGGTCCACGGCCGTTGACCGGCATAGGGTCCGGTCAGCGCGGGCGTGTCCGGGACGGTGTCGACGTCGTCGACGATCAGGTAGTGCGTCTGGCCGTGGTAGGTCCAGCCGGTCAGTTCCGAAGGCGACAGGCCGGCCGGCGGCTGACGCGACGCGATCAGGGCCGACAGGCCCAGCATGGCCGGGACAATCCGGTCGACGTTAGCGGTGTATTCGTTGTCGGCGAACAGCGGCTCGTCGACCAGGTGCAGCCGCCGGTCGATCACGGTGAACGCCACCTGGTCGGCGGTGTTGTGGTCGCGCACCGTGCGGATGATGTGGCGCAGCAGGGTGGTTTTGCCGGACTTAGCATCGCCGAACACCATGAGCAGCGGATTGTCGGCGAAGTCCAGCTCGATCGGCGCCAGGTCCTCCTCTCGCTGGCCGATGACGATCCGCTCCGGGCCCGGATACAGCGGGCCGAGTGCATCCGGCGCCAGGCTGGTGGGCAGGAGCCGCACCGGTGGCGCGGTGACACCCGGATAACGGGCATTGATCTCGGCAATCCGGTCCAGCTCCGGCGCGGCGAACAGGAAGTGCTCGGCGGCCATCGTCAGGCCGCGGCCCGGCTGGTTGGCCGGGACGGCCTCGGCCGGGCGGTGCAGCGCTCCGGCTACCCGGACGTTGCTGTCCCGCGGGTCGTGCAGTTTGAGCTCCAGCCGCAGGCCCAGTCCGTCGCGCATCGCCAGCGGCACCTCCAGCCAGCTTCCGGTGGTGACGACCACGTGGATGCCGTACGCCAAGCCGACGTTGACCAGCTCGGTCACCTTGGCCAGCAGCGGGTTACGGGTGTTGAACTGATCTGTGTTGTCGCGGCTGAATGCGTAGAGGTTGTCGATGACCAGGAACACCTCGCCGAACCCGTCCTGGTATCCGTGAGCACCCCCGCCGTCCGTGTCCCGGAAGGTCTCCCGGCGCTGACGGTCGGCCAGCAACTGCTCCAGCTCGCCGAACGTGCGCCGGATCCGTTCCGGTTGCAGGCCCGAGGCGACGCTGCCGACGTGGGCAAGGTCGGCCACTGCCCGCAGCTGGCCGCCGCCGTAGTCCAGGCAGTAGAACGTCACCTCGCGCGGCGACTGCAGACTGGCGGCGGACATGACGAAGGTTTGCAGCGCAGTCGTTTTGCCTGACTTCGGTCCGCCGTGGATCACCATGTTGCCGGCTGACGAACGGGCGTCGAACACCAGCAGGTCGCGGCGCATCTCGAACGGCCGGTCGATCTCGCCGAGCGGCCAGCGCAGCTGCCCTTCGCCGACCTCGGCGCGCGCCAGGACGGCACTCAGCGCGATCGGCTCGTCCAGCGGCGGCAGCCACAGCTGCGGAGCGCGCGGCCCGCAGTGGGCCAGCTGGTCACCGATGGTCGTGATCAGTTTGCGGGGCGGGCTGGCCGACTCTTCCTCGGTATTGTCCACCGGCACCACGTCCTGGTCGGAGGGCACAGGACCGGCAATGAACAGCCTGGGCTCTGAATCAGCATGGGTCACAATGGCTCTCGACTCGCGGGGCGGGTCATAGATGCCGTCGACATAGGTGCTGCGAAACTTGATCGGCGCCGCGCCGGGCGCGGGCACCAAAAAGCCCTCGCCTTTGTGTTCCCTGCCTGATTCAATGTGGTAGGCATCCTCGACACCGATGATCTGTCGAGACACGCTGGGGCTGGCCACTTTCAGCCCGATCCGGTAGGAGGTGTTCTTGTCGATGTCTTTGATCTTGCCCACATCCAGCGTCTGGGACGCGAAGAGGATGTGAATGCGGAACGAACGGCCCTTGCGCGCGACGTAGTCGAACAGCTCCGCATATTCCGGATGATCGGCCAGCATCAGGGTGAACTCGTCGGCCACCACGAAGAGCGTCGGGATCGGCGGCAGGTCGTCGGCATCCGGCCCGCGCTGTGCGCGAACGTTCTCGTACTCGGTCACCGAGTTGAACGCGCTGCCCTGCAGCTGGCGGCCGGCCTCGCGCAACAGCGACTCCCGGCGGGCCACCTCGCCGCGCAACGTGTCGGCGAACCGGTCGGCCAGCGATTTCTTCTCGGCCATGTTCGAGATGACCGCGACGACCTGGGGGAAGTTGCGGAAGATGTCGGCGCCGGCCTCGCCTTTGAAGTCGGCGTAGATCACGATCAACCGGTCGGCGGGGTGAGTGGTCAACAGCGACAACAGGATCGCCATCAACGTCTGCGACTTGCCGGCACCGGTCATCCCGATCATCAACCCGTGCGGGCCCATTCCGCCCTCGGCTTCGTCCTTGAGGTCGAAGATCAGCGGTTCTCCGGTGGCGGTGACCCCGATCGGGGCCCGCAGCTCCTCCTCCCGGCTCCGCGGCGCCCACAACGTCGCGACGTCGAGGGAAGCCGCGTCCGGAATACCCAGCAGCGTTGTGAAAGTGCCGCCCCGGGTGGCTGCCGACCGCAGCCCGGCATGGGTCGGATTGGAGTCCCAGCGCGACAGTCGGCGGGCCAGGTGGGCTGCCTCGTCCGCGCCGAGCTGGTCGGCGTGAGCGACATAGCGCTGCCAGCCGCCGGTCTGCCAGCGGTCTATCTGCGGTTGGTCTCCGCCGCCGATGCGCAGGATCGACCGTTCCGGGTCGGAATACTGCTCGCGGTGCGGAGCGGTGGCACCGTGGTAGACGACGGTGACCCCGGCTCGGGGAACCGCGAACGGCGATGCGGCCAGGTCATTGGGGTCCCAGTCGGGGTCATCGATGACGATCAGCAGGTGCCGCAACGTCTCGGCGGGACCGCCGGTGAACGCCGGACGGTTAGCGAGTGCTGGCTCCAGCAGCACGGCCAGCTCGCCGGGGTCGCTCGCAAGGTAGCGGGCGGGACCGAGGCCGTCAATCCGGCCGGGAATGTCGGTGTGCGGCAGCCACTTCAGCCAGGACCACGCCGAGCCTTCCAGGTCGGGCGTGGCCAGCGCCACCCCGAGGATCGTCGGGTCATGCCAGGTGACCGCCTGGGCAACCCAAGCGCGCAGCGCGGCGCGCACCGGGTCGCTTCCGGACCCGGTGTCGGAGTCCGCGGACCCGAGCACGGTGATCCTGGACACCCTGGTCAGATCTAGCCCGACCGGAACGTCGGGCACCGTGCGCTGGGTGTCGAGCATGCTCCGCAACGTGCTGTGCGACACGGGTTCCAGGTCGATTTCGTCGGCGGCGTCGGTCACTCGCACCGCACTGGCCAGCGGCACCGAATCCCGCCCGATGCGCACCACCAGGAAATCGTCGTCGTGCGGGTCGCGCTCCCACTGGCGCCGTGATCCCGGCACGGCCGCCAGGTCGCTCGGGTCAGGATGCGACCACAGCGCAGCCGCCCGCTGCTTCGCGGCGCTGGCCCGGATGTTGTCCCGTACCACAGACAGATAACGCAGGTAGTCGGCCCGTTCGGCGTCCACTTCCACGGTGCGGGCCAACTTGTCCCCGCCGCCGCGGTAGATGCCGGCCGCCGCCACCAGCAGAGCGAACGGGAAGAACAGCATCACCGGGGAGATCA
>NZ_JBYCLE010000405.1:0-12724 GCF_057473765.1 Mycobacterium sp. TH-M106
CAGTGAACACTTCCGGAGAGTTGGGATCGGGACGGATCTGGTCGTCGTCTGCGAGCTCGAACGGGGCGAACGGCGAATGGTCGGCAAGGCCCGCGGACGCGTCAAGGGGGAAGAGCCAGGAAAGGTCCAAGTTTTTTATCCCTAACAACGGGATGCTCACGGTGTCGGAGATGACGTCCTTGCCGGGTGCCGTCGAGGCGAAATCGGAGTAGACGTTCGTCAGATCGAGCGGGCTGTCATGTGCGGTGTTGAACACCGATCCGACCGGCGGGACCTCGCCCTGTCCGGTGCCTACGGGCCCGGTCAGGTCTTTGGTGACAAGAATCGCCTCGGTGGTCCAACCAAAGGAGTCGTGAGTGTATGCCACCATGGCTTCGAAAGTCCCGACAACGTTGCCAGCGGCGTTGACAACCTGGAATTGCTGTTCTCCCCCAACGCCTACCGCCACCGGCGGCAGTGCGGATACCGAGGTGAACACCGGCGGGGAACCGGAAATTGGCTCGATGCCGGGAGGTAGCGCAGAGGGCGGCGAGCCCGTGGCGAGTCCCTCGGATGCGTCGAAGCCGCCGAAGAGCCAGGTGAGATCGAGGGGCCCAAACGGGGTAACCAAGGTATCTGTCACCTTGTCCCCGCTGGGTGAGGCAATGTCGGCGTAATCATTCTGGAAGCCGAACCCGAAGTTCGCGGTGTCGAAGATCGATCCGGGCGGCGGAGCGCCCGCCACCGAGGCGCCGGAGGGATCGAGGACGAGGACTTCCCGGTTGGTGCTGTCCGAGAGGTATGGGATGGTGGCCACGGCCGCGTCGAAGCTACCGGCCGCATTGTTGTCGACGAAGTTGAAGACCTGATAGCCCTGAACCGTTTCGTTCAGAGCCGGACCGGCCGAGATAAGGCCGAACATCCCGTAGAGTCCGGTGACCGTTTCGGGGGAGTTCGGATCAGGAGTGATCTGGTAGTCGTCGGCGGACGCGACCGCGCCGGAGAGCAACAGCGCCACCAGCGATCCACCGGCGGCTAACGCCTGGGCATGGGTGACGGTGACGCGACAGCGCTTTGTCATAAGCTCCCCCATTCGATCCACCAACTGCCAAACTCATCGTTTGCACAGTGACCGGCAGTCTACCTACACGGAACTGAGGTCAAATCTCCCCGGCCAGTCGGGGGCTCTATGCCCGACGATCCCGCCGGTGCGGAAGAAATGACAACGGATTACTGGCAGTCTGCTCGTTGGCCCGCTGCGCTGGCCGACCGACTAAGAGTTGACTCGTAATTGACTGGTTGTCTTGAGGTTCCAGAGTCCGGCAACGATCTGCAGGCTGTGGTTGAGGGCGTCGCCTCGTCGGCGGCATTGTCGAAGGATCTGCCAGTCCTTGAGTCGGGCGATGACGCCCCGCAGAACTGAGAGTGGACATCGACGTGTCAAGCAAGAGACGGCGATGACTCGACGGCACCTCGGGTGCATCGGCGGCCCATCCAAAGTCACCGACACACCAGATTCTGATGCATCAGCGACCCATTCAAGATCACCGACACACCGATGGTGCACCAGTGAGCAAGAGTGGGAGAGTTCAGTCAACCGGCACCAGCCACCAACACCACCCGGTGAAGGATCGGCCAGGACCGGCAGCCACCACCCGGTGGTGGCCTGCTGAACAAGCGGCACCCGGCCCACCCCCGAACAGACCACACCCCCAGCGTGGACGTCGCGGGACCAGCCGAAAACAACCAGCACCCAACCTGATTGGCGCCGCATGACCCATTACGGGTCAACTCTTAGAGGGTCACCTCGTCGAGTTTGCCAGTGGCGACGTCGAAGACGAAGCCGCGCAGCGACTCGGTCTGGGTGATGAACGGGTTGGACTGCACCCGGCGCAGCGACTGCCGGACATCCTCGACCGGGTCGCCGAAGGCCTCGGCCGCCCAGCCCGGCCTGATGCCGGTCTCCGCCAGGATGGCCCGTTTGAAGTCGTCGTCGGTGAAGGTGAGCATCCCGCAGTCGGTGTGGTGGATCAGGATGATCTCCCGGGTGCCCAGCAGCCGCTGGCTGATGGCCAGCGACCGGATCACGTCGTCGGTGATGACCCCCCCGGCATTGCGGATCGAATGCGCCTCACCCGCCTCGATGCCGAGCACCCGGTAGACATCCAACCGGGCATCCATGCACGCCACCACCGCGACGTGCTTGCTTGGCGGCAGCGGCAGCGGTCCGGTGAACGTGAGCGCGTACGCCGCGTTGTTCGCCAGGTATTCGTCGGTAACTGTCACACCAATCTCCTCATCGTCCTCACGGAGCGTCGGCGGGTTTAACAACGGTCGGACTCGATTCCATCGCTTACCCTGTGCCCATGCCACCACCGTACGAGCATCGGCCGTGACACGGTTCCTGCTGAGCCGGCTGCTCAACTACATCGTGCTGCTGGCGCTGGCGTCGTTTCTGACGTTCTGCCTGACTTCGCTGACGTTTCATCCGCTGGAAAGCTTCCTGCAGCGCAGCCCGCGACCACCGCAGGCGGTGATCGACGCGAAGGCGGCAGAACTCGGCCTGGACAAGCCGATACCGGTGCGGTACGCGACGTGGCTCTCCGGTGCGGTGCGCGGTGACTTCGGCCCGACGGTGACCGGTCAGCCAGTCTCGGCGGAGCTGGGCCGGCGGATCGGTGTCAGCCTGCGGCTGGTGGTGCTGGGTTCGGTGGCCGGTACCATCGCCGGCGTCGTGCTGGGGGCCTGGGGTGCGGTTCGGCAGTATCGGCTGAGCGACCGCGTGATCACCGTGCTGTCCTTCGTCGTCCTGAGCATCCCGACGTTCGTGCTGGCCTACCTGCTGATCCTGGCCGGGCTGCGGGTGAACATGATCCTCGGGGTGCAGGTATTCGAATACACCGGGGAAGCCTCGCCCCTAGCCCCCGCCGGGATGTGGAACCAATTCGTCGATCGGGTCCAGCACATCGTGTTGCCCAGCCTCACGCTGGCTTTGGGCGCAATGGCGGGCTTCGGCCGCTACCAGCGTAATTCGATGCTCGACGTGCTCGGTGAGGACTTCATCCGTACCGCCCGCGCCAAGGGCCTGACGCGGCGGCGCGCACTGTTCAAGCACGGCCTGCGTACCGCGCTGATCCCGATGGCCACCCTGTTCGCCTACGGGATCGCCGGCCTGGTCACCGGCGCGGTGTTCGTCGAAAAGATCTTCGGCTGGCACGGGATGGGCGAGTGGGTGGTGCAGGGCATCGCCACTCAGGACACCAATATCGTGGTGGCGATAACGGTGTTCTCGGGGGCTGCGATTCTGCTGGCCGGTTTGCTGTCGGACGTGATCTACGCGGTGCTGGACCCCAGAGTGCGGGTGTCATGAACCCTCCGGCGAGCGTGCAAATCCCGACCGCACCTGGCGGCACCGCCCCGCCAATGTTCGTGTCGCGGCGAAACCTGGTGCTGCGCCGGTTCATCCGCAACAGGCCGGCGGTGGTTTCGCTGATCCTGCTGGTGCTGCTGTTCGCCGGCTGTTACGCGCTGCCGCCGCTGCTCCCCTACCGCTACGCCGAACTCGACTACCACGCGCTGCTGCAACCGCCCTGCGCGAGGCACTGGTTCGGCACCAACGCACTCGGCCAGGACCTGCTGGCTCGAACCCTGCGCGGCATGCAGAAGTCGATGCTGATCGGCCTGTGCGTCGCCGTGATCTCCACCAGCGTCGCCGCCGCCGTCGGATCGGTCTCCGGTTACTTCGGCGGCTGGCGCGACCGGACACTGATGTGGCTGGTGGACCTGCTGCTGGTGGTGCCGTCCTTCATCCTGATCGCCATCGTCACGCCGCGCACCAAGCAGTCGGGCAGCGTGGTGTGGCTGATCGTCCTGCTCGCCGCGTTCAGCTGGATGGTCAGCTCACGGATGGTGCGCGGCATGACGATGAGCCTGCGCGAGCGTGAATTCATCTACGCAGCAAAGTATATGGGTGTCTCCAGCCGTCAGATCATCTGGCGTCATGTGGTGCCGAACGTCGCCTCGATACTCGTCGTCGACGCAACCCTCAACGTCGGGCTAGCTATCCTAGCCGAAACCGGCCTGAGCTTCCTGGGATTCGGCATCCAGCCGCCCGACGTGTCACTGGGCACCCTGATCGCCGACGGCACCAATTCGGTGACCACGTTCCCGTGGGTGTTCCTGTTTCCGGGCGGGACGCTGATACTGATCGTGTTGTGCGCCAACCTGATCGGCGACGGCCTACGGGACGCTCTGGATCCGTCCAGCCGGTTGCGGCAACGCCGGAAGCGAAGCCGAAGATGACCGCCCTGCTCGACGTGACGGATCTGGCCGTCACGTTCGAAACCGGCGACATCTCGGTGTCGGCGGTGCGCGGTATCAGCTACACCGTCGGCCCCGGCGAGGTCGTCGCCCTCGTCGGCGAGTCCGGGTGCGGCAAAACCACCGCCGCGATGGCCGTGGCGGGCCTGTTGCCGGATTACGCCCGGGTCTGCGGTTCGGTGCGGCTGCACAGCGAGGAGTTGCTCGGGCTGGGCGATTCGGCGATGTCGCGGATTCGCGGCAGCGCGATCGGCACCGTGTTCCAAGACCCGATGTCGGCTTTGACACCGGTGTACACCATCGGCGACCAGATCGCCGAAGCCATCCGGGTGCACCACCGCGACGTCGGGCGGCGGGCCGCCCGGTCGCGCGCCGTCGAACTGCTGGAATTGGTCGGCATCGCAGCTCCGCAGCAGCGGGTACGGGCGTTCCCGCACGAGCTGTCCGGCGGCGAGCGCCAGCGGGTGGTGATCGCGATCGCCATCGCCAACGACCCGGACCTGCTGATCTGCGACGAGCCCACCACCGCGCTCGACGTCACGGTGCAGGCCCAGATTCTCGACGTGCTCGCCACCGCCCGCGACGTCACCGGCGCGGGCGTGCTGATCATCACCCACGATCTGGCTGTGGTGTCCGAGTTCGCCGACCGGGCGCTGGTGATGTACGCCGGCCGCGTCGTCGAGTCGGCGGCGGTCGACCAGCTGTACCGGGACCGGCGCATGCCCTACACCGTCGGGCTGCTGGGCTCGGTGCCGCGGCTAGACGCCCGGCAGGGCACCCGGTTGGTTCCGATCCCCGGCGCACCGCCGTCCATGTCGTCGCTGAGGGCCAACGCATGTCCGTTCGCCCCGCGGTGTCCGCTGGTGATCGATGAATGCCTTTCGGCTGAACCGGATCTGGTCACCATCGCCGAGGGCCACCGCACGGCGTGCATCCGCACCGACATCGTCGCCGGGCGCAGCGCCGCCGACATTTTCAACGTCTCCACCCAGCCGCCGGCCCAGACATCCGCTGACGAACCGCCGGTGGTGCTGCGGGTCAGCGACCTCGCCAAGGCCTACCGGCTCACCCGAGGCGTGGTGCTGCGCAGGCAGGTGGGCGAGGTGCGCGCGGTCGACGGTGTCAGCTTCGTCTTGCAGCAGGGCCGCACGCTGGGCATCGTCGGCGAGTCAGGGTCTGGAAAGTCGACGACGCTGCGCCAGATTCTGGAGCTCGCCGCGCCCCAGAGGGGGTCCATCGAGGTGCTGGGGGCCGACGTCGCGTCGCTGACCGCGGCGGCCCGCCGGGCGCTGCGGGCCGACCTGCAAGTGGTGTTCCAGGACCCGGTCGCATCCCTGGACCCGCGGCTGCCGGTCTTCGATGTGTTGGCCGAGCCGTTGACCGCCAACGGGTTCGACCGGCGCCGCTGCGAGCAGCGGGTGGCCGAGTTGCTGGATGTCGTCGGGTTGAGTCACTCTGACGCCAGCCGCTACCCGGCCGAGTTCTCCGGCGGGCAGAAGCAACGGATCGGCATCGCGCGGGCGTTGGCGCTGCAACCCAAGATCCTGGCGCTCGACGAGCCGGTCTCCGCACTCGACGTGTCGATCCAGGCGGGCATCATCAACCTGCTGCTGGATCTTCAGGACCGGTTCGGGCTGTCCTATCTGTTCGTCTCCCACGACCTCGCAGTGGTCAAACACCTGGCGCACCGGGTCGCGGTGATGTACGGCGGGAAGATCGTTGAGCAGGGCGACGGCGATCAGGTGTTTGTCGACCCGCGACACGAGTACACCCGCCGGCTGCTGGCCGCGGTGCCGCGGGCGCACCCCGATCTCGCCGTGCACGGCTAGGGCTAGCATTCGATGACGCGCCACCGAAAGCTTCGACGGCCGGTGTTGCCGGTGCTGCTGGCCTGCCTGACGGTCACCGCCTGCTCAGCCGGGTATCCCCAGCTCGCGCCGCCGGGCGGGGCGGCGCGAGCTGGTGCGGTCAGCGACATCAACCCGCAGGACCCGGCCACGCTGCGCGACGGCGGCAACCTGCGGCTTGCGCTGACGGAGTTCCCGCCGAACTTCAACCCGCTGCACATCGACGGCAACACGGTCAACCTCAATTCGATCGTCCGGCCCACCCTGCCGCGGACATTCCTCGCAGCCGCCGACGGGTCGCTGAGCATCGACCGCGACTACTTCACCACGATCGAACTGACCGGCACCGACCCGCAGGTCGTCACCTACACCATCAACCCGAAGGCGGTGTGGAGCGACGGCACCCCGATTACCTGGGCGGACCTCGCCGCACAGGCAGCCGCCTGCAGCGGCCGGGACAAGGCGTTCGCGATCGCGAGCAAGGCCGGCTACGAGCGAGTGAAGTCGGTGACCCGAGGCGTCGACAACCGCCAGGCGGTGGTTACCTTCGCCCAACCGTACGCAGAGTGGCGCGGCCTCTTCGGCGACCTGCAGCCCCGCACCGTGACGGCCACCCCGGAGGCCTTCAACACAGCACAACTCGACCGGCCCGGCCCGTCGGCCGGGCCGTTCATCGTGTCCGCCATCGACCGCGGTGCGCAGCGCATCACGTTGACCCGCAACCCCCGGTGGTGGGGCGCGCGACCGCGGCTCGACTCGCTGACGTTCCTGGTGCTCGACGCGGCCGCGCTCATCCCCGCGCTGCAGAACAACGCCATCGACGCCACGGGTCTGGCCACCCTGGACGACCTGGCTATCGCCGAGCGCACACCCGGCATCACGATCCGGCGGGCACCGACGCTGACCTGGTCGCATTTCACGTTCAACGGCGCGCCCGGGTCGATCCTGGCCGATGTCCGACTGCGGCTGGCGATCGCCAGGGGCATCGACCGTCAGGCCATCGCCGACGTGGCCCAGCACGGGCTGACCGCACATCCCACGCCGCTGAACAACCACATCTTCGTCGCCGGCCAGCTGGGTTACCAGAACAACAGCGCCCCGGCCGATTACGACCCGGACCGAGCGGCCAGGGATCTCGACGAGCTGGGCTGGAAACTCAACGGAGCAGTGCGGCAGAAACACGGCCGGCAACTGGTGATCCGGGACGTGTTCTACGAGGCGCAGGCATCTCGGCAGATCGCGCTGGTGGCCCAACACAGCCTCGCCCAGATCGGCGTCAAGCTGATACTCGAGGCCAAACCGGGCACCGGGTTCTTCAGCCAGTACATCGGTGTCGGCGGCTTCGACATCGCGCAATTCGGTTGGTCGGGTGACGCTTACCCGCTGTCGGCGCTCACCCAGATCTACGCCTCGGACGGCGACAGCAATTTCGGCAAAATCGGCAGCCCTGAAATCGACGCCAAGATCCAACAAACGCTTGCCGAGTTGGACCAGCAGAAAGCGCGAGCGCTAGCCAACCAGGTCGACACCATGCTCTGGCAGGAAGGGTTCAGCCTGCCATTGTTCCAGTCTCCCGGCGACGTCGCCGTGCGCGCCGACCTGGCTAACTTCGGTGCGCCGGGGCTGGCCGATGTGAACTACACCGCGATCGGCTTCATGACGAGCTGATAGCACGCTCGAGATCGATGTGGTGCGCGCCCTCGACGCTGCGGTAGCGATCCGGCGTGCAGGTCAGCACGATCACCTGCCCGTGCGCACCCACCGAGTCGAAGACCGCACCCATGCTGGCCAGCCGGTCCGGGTCGGTGAAGCCCAGCGCATCGTCCATCAGCACCGGGACACTGTCCTCCTCGGCGACCAACGCCGCCCCGGCCAGCCGGGCCAAGATGCCCAGCTGCTCCTTGGCTCCGCCGGACAGCGACTCATACGGCACGGTGCGCCCATCCAGCGTGCGGGCACGGATGCACAGGTCGGTGTCGACCTCGACCTCGAAGCTGTCCCCGAACACCGGTCGGCCGAGCCGTTCGATCTCGGCGCGAAACGGCTGCACATACCGCAGCCGGCTGTCGTCGCGGTGGCGGAGCATCACCGAACGGAGCAGGTCCACGGCGCGGGCCCGCCGGCCGATGCGGGCATGCTGGGTCGCGGCATGTTCCCGCTCGGCCTGCGCCGCGTCGAGCCGGCTCTGACGACCTTCGGTGCCGAACACAGAAAGCTCGACACGCAGGTCGCGCAGTGCGGCGGTGATCTGGTCACATTGGGTGCGCAGCGCTTGGGCACCCGCGGTGGCGTCGGCCAGCTCGGCGCTGACCGCGTCGGGTGCGGTAGCGGCCCGTTGCCGCGACAACTCTTGGACCCGTGCGGTGGCGGCCTCGGCGGCCCGCTGGTCGGCGGCGACCGCGTCGGCCAGGGCGTCGTCGCCGGTCTGCGCGCGCTCGCGGGCCAGCCGGTCGACGGCGGCAGCCAGCTCAGCGTGTTGGGTGTCGGCTTGGCCCCGCAACACGGTGGCCCGCGTGGACTGCTCCGTCAGCCGATCAGCTGCCTCGGCGGCGGTGCGGCGCCGCAAGTCGCGGGCTTCGGCGGCGGCGGCGCACTGCGCTTCGGCGGCGGTGAGCTCGGCGCGCGCAGTTTCGACGTCGCCGACGGTGTCCGGTGCCGGATCGGGCTGATCGGCACGCAGGTGATCCAACCGGGCCTGCAGCTCGTCGATCGGGTCGTCGGCGCGTAGCGCTTCCATAGTGGCGGCCAGCTGGTCGCGGCGGGCCTGCAGTTCCCGGCGCTGCCGGTCAGCGTGTCGCGCCGCCTCCGGATCGCTCACCTGTGCGGCGGCCAGCGCAGCTGCCAGTTCCTGTTGCGCCGCAGCATGTTTGGCGTGCGCGTCGCGGGTGTCTCCGGGGCTGACCTGGACGGTCAGAACGCCGGGCACATCGACCCGGGTGGTGGCGGTAGCGGTGGTCGACCAACTCCGACCGGCCGGCAGCGCCACCCGCTGACCGGAAAGCAGCAGTTCGATGTCGGCGATCGCGGTGAACTCCACCGTCGTGGAGATCGCCGCCAGGGCTGCTTCAGCCTGGTCCGTGGCGGCTGCGGCGTCTTCGATCCGGCGCAGCATCGCCTCGGTGATCGTCACCGCAGCCAGCGCGTCGCACACCCGATCGTGATCGCGTCCGGTGGCGTCGATCTTGGCCAGCCGGGCGGCGAGCCGGTCGGCCTCGTCTCGCCGGGTGAGTCGATCGACGACACCACGCGCGGTCTGCACGGCCTGCTCCGCGATGAGCAGGCCCTGCGTTGCTTTCTCGGCGGCGGCGTCGGCGGCCTCGGCCGCGGTGCGGGCGCTTGCCTCCGCCTCGGCCGCCCGCTGCACGTCGGCGTCCAGCGCGCTGACAGCGGCCGTGCGGGTGGCCACGTCGGCGCAGAGCCGCAGCCGTTCAGTGTGCGCGGCATCCGACGCGGTGCGGGTGGCGTCGGCCGCGGCGGCGACCAGCCGCGCCTCCCGCAGTGCCTCTGTCAGCTCGGTGACCTTCGCCGCGGCCTCTTGCGCCGCGGCGTAACGGGCGTCGACACCGCCCTGCTGTGCAGACAGCGCTGCCAACTGACCGGTCAGCTCGTCGTGGCGGCGGACCCGCTCGTCGACCTCAGCGACTAACGCCGCGCAGCGCGTCACCTCGGCCTCGGCGGCGGCCAGCACGTCTCGGGCGGCGGCCCACTCCTCGGTGGGGCGGCCGGTTTTGGTGAAATAGCGTGCGTATTCGGCGTCGATGCGCTCGATCAGCAGCGATTCGGTGCCCGATGGCGTCGCGATGTTCCCGGCGGCGATGTCCAGTGCCCGCGACAGTGCGTCGCAGCCGGACAGGGTCACCGCTTCAGTCGCCTCGGCCTGCAGCACCTGTTGGGCTTGCCACAGCGCGGTGTCCAGCGTCTCGTCGAGGATGCCGCAGACCCGTTCATGCGCCTCGTCGCCGCTCAGCTGCTCTCGGCGCGGCTGGATCACCGTCAGCTGGGTTTCCGGACATTTATGGAACCGCTTGTGGTAGACGAAACGGTAAGGGCCGGTACTGATCTCGGCGGTGACCTCCGCACCGACGTCGGCGTGGGTGGGTTTGATCGCCTTGACGTTCTTCTTGGTGGAGCGGTCCTTCGATCCCAGCAGCAGATCCAGCGCCTCGATCATCGACGATTTGCCGATCTCGTTGGCGCCGCAGATCACCACCACACCGTGGTCGGGGAACTCGACCGCACGGTGGTCGATGCCGCGGTAGTTCTTCAGGGTCAGCCGGTGCAGTCTCATGCCGCGCCCCGGTCGTGCTCGGTGAGCCGCAGCAGCAGCGCCAGCGCGGCCTGCGCGTCGTCGGCTGGATCGCCGGTTGCGCTGCGTGCAATTGCAACCAGCTCCTCGACGGCGGCGGCGGCGAATCCGCCCAGGCCCAGATCGCTGAATTCACCGTCGGCCGGGACGACCGCCAAGTCGGTGTGGCGCTCCCAGTCGTCCAGCCCGGCGAACAGCCGAGAGTACCTGTCCAGGCAGGCATCCAACGCGGCGCGGTCGGTGATGCTCAGCGAGCCGGCCAGTGCCAGCCGCACCACGGTACGTTCCTTGTCGGGCATCCGGTCCAGGGTGGTGGCCAGGTCGGTGATGTCGTCGCCGGTGTCGATCCGGCGGCGCAGCGTGTGAAACCGCCATCGGCCGACGCGGCGGGGTTCCACGGCGACCGGGTGCGCCGGGTCGGTGTCGTCGATCTCGACGACCAGCACCTGGCCGGGGTCGGGTTCGATGTCGTCGAAGTTGGTGACTTCCGGCGAACCGGAATACCACACCCGACCGGTGTCACCGACTGCGGTCAGTGAATGCTTGTCGCCCAGCGCCGCGTAGTGAATTGCGCCGTGGGCCAGTGCGTCCTGCAGGGCGCTCAGCCGGATCAGCGCCGGGTTGGTCGGGTCGGGGTCCAGGGCGTCGACCCCGCCGTGGGCGACCAGGATCCGGATGACGCCGTCGGCGGGGCCGAGTTCGGCCAGCGCCGCCGCGGCCAGGTCGGTGTTGGGTTTTTTAGACCGCCACGGTGCCGCGACGAGCTCAACCCCGGGGGCCACCTGGTGCACGCCGGCGGTGTCGAGCACCACGACGTTGTCCGGGCATTCAGCGCGGAACAGCGCACCGGTGTACACCGATGACGCGTCCAGCGGATCATGGTTGCCGGGCAGCAGATACACCGGGACGCCGATGGAGCGCATGGCTTCCAGCGACTGGCTGATCACCTGCGGGGCGAGCTGGTTGTGCTCGAACACGTCCCCGGCGGCCACGACGAACTGCGCGCCGGTGTCGGCGGCCAACGCACCCAGCCCCACCACCGCGTCCCGGCGCGCCGCCGAATGGCGTGGCTGGGCGTCCCCGGCCAGCCGGCGCCGGGTCATGCCGAGCTGCCAATCGGCGGTGTGCACGAATCGCATCGCTGTCGCGTCCTCTCATCGCGGGCCCGGCTTCGTCCTGGGCATGGCGAGTGTAGGACCGGGCACCGACAAGTCCGCGGACCTTCCTCGGCACGTCCACGGCCTGACTCGCCCACGATGCCCAGGTGGCAATACGCTGCGGGAGGGGACTGCTTTACCGTGGTCGTGGTGAGCAACCGACACCGCACCCTGATCTTGCTGCGGCATGCCAAATCGGCATACCCGGCCGGGGTGGACGATCACGACCGGCCGCTGGCCCCGCGCGGCGTCCGCGAAGCCGCATTGGCCGGTGACTGGCTGCGCGCCAACCAACCCGGCATCGACGAGGTGCTGTGCTCGACGGCCACCCGCGCCCGGCAGACCCTGGCGAACGCCGGGATCGACGCCCCGGTGCGCTTCCCCGAGCGGTTGTACGACGCCACCCCCGACATGGTCGTCGACGAGATCACCACCGTCGCCGACGATGTCGACACCCTGCTCGTCGTCGGACACGAGCCGGCGATCTCCGCGGTGGCCTTGGGTCTGGCCGGCGCCGACGAGACCGGCAGCGCCGCCGCCGAACGCATCGCGACGAAGTTTCCGACGTCGGCGATCGCGGTGCTGCACGTGCCGGGCAACTGGAAGCATCTTGAGTTCGGCGCCGCCACACTGGTCGACTTCCACGTACCACGCTGAGGGAGCGCTAGAGACCCTTTGTCGCTAGGAGAGTGAGGTTCCTCCGGCAGCCGGCCGCGTTGCCCGTCAAGAGTTGGTGGCCAGCGTCAGCTCCATCAGCTTGAGTGCCTGCTCGCACGCATCGATGCCGGGGGTCTGCGGGTTCACCCACCAGCCGACCACCCCGCCGGCATCGCTGGCCACCCCGCACGAACCGTTGGGGTCGTTCGGCCGCATCACAATCGACTGCACACCGACGATGGAGCGGGTCTCGACCTGGTACTTCAGGAACTCGGCGACCTTGCGCTCGTTTTCCAGGCTGCCCTGCTCGAACCAGAACCGGGTGATGTCGATCAGCCCGGCCGGGTTGGCGGCCTGCCAACGGCAGATCGCGCCGACAAACGTGCTCTGGATGTCCAACGGGTCGGCGCCCACGGTCTTGGCGAGGATGTCGGTGGTCAACACCTCGCACTCCTTGA
>NZ_JBYCLE010000406.1:0-1789 GCF_057473765.1 Mycobacterium sp. TH-M106
TTCTCCGCCCGGGTCGCCGACGTCATCCGATCGACCAACGCCGCCACCTCAATCGTGCTATCGAACATGCCTTCGATCCTAAAGCGAGGGTCCGACACGTCATCCAAGCTCGAGCTAGCGCTCTATGCGAAACACCGGATCGGCGCAGTCGACGCCCTCGGCTGACAACGAGCGTTTGAGCACCTTGAACGTTGCCGTGCGCGGCAACTCGGCGCTGACCCGCACATACGACGGCCACTGCTTGGGCCCGAGGTCGGGTTGCTTGGCTAGGAAACCGCCGAACGCCCCCGCGTCGAACTGTGCGCCCGGTGCCAGCACCAGCGCCGCCATCACCTGGTCACCGACGGCCGGGTCCGGTACCGGGTACACCGCGACCTCGGCCACGTCCGGGTGTCGCAGCAGCACCCGTTCGATGGGTGCGGTGCCGAGGTTTTCCCCGTCTACCCGCATCCAATCGCCCAGCCGGCCGGCGAAATACGCGTATCCGGCGGCGTCGCGGTAGGCCAGATCGCCGCTGTGGTAGACCCCGCCGGCCATCCGCTCGGCCTCGGCGCCCGGGTCGTTGTAGTAACCTTCGAAACGGCCGCCGCCCGCGACGTTCACCAGCTCACCGACCACGCCGGGCGGGCAGGCTTCGCCGGTGTCGACGTCGATGATCGTTACTCCGTCGGGCAGCGGGCCTAGTGCACCGGCCGGGGTGTCGGGTGTGCTGCTGATCGCCACTCCGCCCTCGGTGGACCCGTACCCGTCGATTGCCGCGCAGCCGAACCTGCGGCCGAACCGCTCCACGTCGCCGGGGGCGCCCTCGTTGCCGTACACCGCCTTGAGCGGATTGTCCGCGTCGTCCGGCCGTTCCGGCGTCGCCAGCACATACGACAGCGGCTTGCCGACATAGTTGGCGTAGGTCACGCCGTAGTGGCGGACGTCGGGAAGGAACTGCGATGCCGAGAACTTGCGCCGCAACACCAGGCAACCGCGGCAGGCCAGCGAAACCGCCCAGCCTGCCAGCACGGCGTTGGAGTGAAACAGCGGCATCGACACGTAGCAGACGTCGTCGCGGCCGAGGTTGAAACGCTGGGTCATCGTCACACCGGCGATCCCCACTTTGCCGTGGCTGCACTTGACCGCCTTCGGGTCCCCGCTGGTGCCCGAGGTGAAGATCAGCATGAACAGATCTTCCGGTGCGCTGGGCACAACCGGCACCTCGACGCCGCGGTGCGCGGCCAGCTCGTCGGCCCACTCGGCGGAGTCGACATTGACATGCTCGATATCACCCAGCGTGGCAGCCGATCTCGAGTCGGCAAGCACCAACTGGCAGTCGGCATGGGCGATGTCGCGGGCCAGCGCCGCCCCGCGACGGATCGGGTTGAGTCCCACCGGGACGATGCCGAACAGCCCGGTGGCCACCAGCAGCGCGGAGAAGAACGGGGTGTTTTCCAGCAGCACCCCGACATGCGGTGGGCGGCCCGGATCGAGGCGGCCGCGCAGCGTGGACGTGATCGCCGCTGCGTCCCGGATGTGGTCACGCCAGCTGGTGAACGAGTCCTCGAAGTAGACGCCCCGATCCTCGACGCCCACCAGCGGGGTCAGCAGTTCGGTGACGGTCGGTAACGCGGCCACTGTGACTCACGCCGGTGTGTCGGCAAGTTCACGGCCGATCCGGCGTAGCTGTCCGGTCGCGCCGCCCAGTGCGAACTCGGCCTGCTTGGCAGCCAGGAAGTAGCGGTGGATCGGATGGTCGACGTCGATGCCCACCCCGCCGTGCACGTGAACGATGGTGTGGGCCACC